>NZ_JAVRBQ020000069.1:0-42825 GCF_034531215.2 Nostoc sp. ChiSLP03a | reverse complement strand
TTTATAAAGCTGCATAGAATTCGATCCCCCCTAGCCCTCCTTATAAAGGGGGGAACCAGAAAAACATATCAAAGTCCCCCAATTTATCGGGGGATTTAGGGGGATCTAGATATGTGTAACTTCACATTAAATTGGTATAAGAAGGTCTGTATTAAACTCAATTGCAAACGGCAATCAAGGCAGTAGCAACACATCCTTGGGTAGAGACGCGATTCATCGCGTCTCTACAAGTGGTCTATTTGTCGCATTCTTTTTTCAAATTGGTATAAATTCTGGTAGGCTGCTGTTCTCAAACATCTTTCATTACCGAATGGTAGTTTTTTCCCTGAACCTTGGCCAACCTTGACTCCACAAATGAATGTCTTTCAAATCACCCTCTCTACTGCCTAATTTTTAAATACCTACCCTTGAAAGCTGCTCCCTGCCCCCTACTCCCAGCAAGAACAGCCTTATCCCACGACCTACTTACCCTTTCCCCTTGACTTAGGAATCTCTTGTCTAATCTTGAGTCTTTTGTTGATATATTTGCGGCGCAAGAATCACTTGAATTTGCTTTTCGTGGCATTTTTGAGAAAAAATACTAATTTGGTCGGACTCGCCTCCTTCAATTGATAAAGATCGCAAAAATCCTTGAAATCCTAAAAAAGCTAATTCATAAATAGCTTTCTGACTAAAAACACCTTCAAAATAGCCCGTGTGAGTATCAACACCTTGAGGATCTCTATTGTTAAAAGACTTCCGAATAAATGCTAAGGTGAGGAAAATATAATTTCCAAAATTTATCGCTGGCTTTTGAATGGCAGAACTGACTATTCCGATCTGCTTCATCCGATCATCTTTATAATCTGTACAGTCAAAATATGTAAATAAATCTGCGGGTTGTACCAACTCTTCTAACATTTCAGTTATCTCTTCAAGTTTTCTATGTTCGCTACTAGAAGAACGAATTTCTAAATATTTATAAGGATTATCAAGTCTGTAACCTTTGCCATAGTCTTGTTCGTGTAAATTAACAACTCCATATTTGGGTGTGTGACCCACTGAATCATTTTTATTGTTGAAATGTTTAACTGTTATATTACCAAGCCTGTACCCACTAATACGAGTTCGCGCTGGGAAACTAAAATAATTTGCGGCAGTAGAGGTAAATCGTAACGCTAGGTCTCCTTCATTACAAAATATATAAGCTTCTTCACAACGACGTAAAGAAGAACGAAGAAAATTAGCACGTCCTGGCAAGATACTTTCTACAGGAATATCAGGTGCAACTAATACAAGTCTGCCTAATCGAAATACATTACCAATATCCGAATTCGGTTTTTTATTAATAGATTTAACATCAAAAACATCAGAGAGAATCCGAATTACATCTGTAACTACAAAACACCCCATACTATGACTAATAAAAGATAATTTAATCCGCTTATTTGGGAGAAGTTTTGCTGTGTAATCCAACTGTCTGATCAATTCCACTAAATCTGTAGTTCCATAATTACTTGCTCTGTAAATATCACGAAAATAAGTAGATATTCTGAGAATAATTAGTGTAAAAATAATTGAAGATACAATCCCAGATAAAATTAACAACGCTGTGAAAAAGTGGACAGCACTATTACTCAAAATATTTAGAAATAATAAAGCTATGGTAGACAATATACTAATTGTTAGTCCCAAAGCTAAATTAATAGCTAGTAAAGTTGGTAGAGAAGAAAGTGCGTTGATTAGTTTTTGTTTAAAGGAACCAGACTCATCCGTTTTTAGAGGATTTTCTGATGGCCATCTGTATCCGATAAAAATATACTTATTTGATTGTTCAATATGCGTATTAACATATTCATAAATCTTTTTGCACCCCGTCTCTGTATCCGATGGTGTAGAACTATATCCATGAATATTGATAATTATTTCTGGATCGGGGCTTAATTGCAAACTTTGAGAAATTTTCTCAATCATCTGTTGGGTTGAAGGTTCAGCTTTTCCATCATTGAGATTAAAAAACTTTTTATTAGCAATTGATGAGAAATACCTATGAGAATTGTCTTCTTCTGTCTCAACGTTCAGTTTCGCAGTACTAACTACTAAATAACCAGGTATTTTTTCTTGATTAGTTTTTTTAAATTCGTAAATTTTATACGGTTGATTGTCTGGCAGACTCTGATTATCAGGATAAGTCATTAGGTCTATTTCCTTTGACAATTTATATTCAGTATATCGCAATCGCTTTTTGGTAATATAGGAATAATATATGATTTTTGAACAAAATTAAGTATCGTAGTGGCGTGGCAAGGCTAAATTTGTGCATTAGCAAACTCTTGTGAGATGGGCTTATAGCCCGTCCTAATTGGCGGGCTAGATGCCCGCTCCACAAGAAAATTTATTGCAACATTTTAGTCTTGACACACTACTACGTATCTTTTCAGAAATCAAATACTAGTCCTATATCGGGTCAGCCTGCATAGATACTGAGTTCATTCAGTACTTATATCAGTGATTTATAAGCAAATAATCCTTAAAACTGAAAAGTTTTTTGGATTAAAATTCCAATTTTATGGAGAATTCTCCGTTTCAGGAAGGACAATTGTAATTCCATATTTGGGAGCAGTTGCTAATATCCTGTCAATTACTTCTTGAGTTATAGGTAACGGTGGAACTGATGAATTCTCTACTTTAGTTCCGACTTGTGTAAAAAACTTTTCTATTCCACCTGGAGTAGCCCAAATCAGCATTTTAGCTGGTGCAGAACCAATATTTTTAAAACTATGGAGTTGACCTATAGGAGAATGCAAGAATGTTCCGGGAGTTGCTAGAACTGTTTGTTCATCAAGATAAAACTCAATCGAACCTTCAAGAATGTAGAATGCTTCGTCTTCTCGACTATGAATATGTGGCGGCGGGCCTAGTTGGGGTGCAAGTACTACTTCAAACAGTGCATACTTGCCATCTGTTTGTTCGCTCGTAGCTTTAAAGGTGGCTACATCGCCTGCTACTGAATAACTATCACCATCACCTAGTTGCGATAAGATCCCATGATTAATTGTCATTTTCATTATCTCCTGAGTTTCATGACAAACAGATTGCCATGCTTGCACAAATCACTAAAACACAGCCTAGCTATGATTCAAAAGCCCAGTAATTAAGCTCCAATGCGCTACTCACTATTTTTTTGGAAAAGTAATTAAGATAATTATTTCATGCTAAAACTGATATTTACCGGAGGCTTCTATCTAAAGAATTAGTTGTTTTCTGCCTATGGTTGCCTAACGAGTATCAAAAAATCCCCCGTCTATTTGCTGCAAAATACTCCCCAATTTTGGTCAAGATTTGCGATAACACTATTCGATTGCATATTGCTTTCTCTTCCCTTTTTTGTATTTGCACATAATCGATAAAATATTATTGTTAGTTATGAATGGAACATAAATAGATAACGGAGGCGGCAGATCGTGAATGACTGGAATTTGCCCTGGGAAGGTGGATGCCGTTGCGGACAGATACGGTTTCAGGTGAGTGCCCCACCTCTGCTAACGATGGCTTGCCACTGCACGGGTTGTCAGCGAATGACCGCCAGCGCTTTTTCTTTAAGCGCCGCGATCCCAAGCGTTGGGTTCTCAGTACTGAAAGGTCAGCCGACCATTGGCGGTTTACACGGCGCGACCCGCCATTACTTCTGTCCGCACTGCATGAGTTGGATGTTTACTCGCCCGGAAAGAATAAATGAGTTCGTCAACCTTCGTGCAACGATGCTGGACGATGCATCATGGTTCACGCCTTTCATCGAAACTTGGACGAGGGAAAAGCTGCTATGGGCGATGACCACTGCGGTTCATAGCTTCGAGACTCTGCCCAATTACGAAGACTATGCTCTCTTGATAGAAGAATACGCCAAGCAAGCGTCGAAACCTGCACGATGACGAACCGTTTTGGAACGGATTTACGACTGGCCCTTGGTGCGATCGCTACGCCTAGCGCAGGTATCGCTAAGATTAATATTTAACTATTGACTTCTTCATCATGTTCAACCAACTCAGATTTATCTTGTAATGGCTTCACTACCCGTGCGATCGCTTCTTGAATAAAAGCTTTAATAAATTCATCTCGGCGATTAATTTGAAACTGTTTCTGCACAACTTCCGTCATTCCCCCATCACCCCAATCTTGATCGTGACGAAAATATTCAATAAAACTTTTACCAGCAATTCGCGTTAAATAAGCTGCTGTCACGCCTTGAATTGCCCTACCAACCAGAAAGGTAGCAACATTGAGTTGCAAGGCTGTAGATAATAATTGAATTGCTCCTTTAACAATGCCCAAACTGGCGATGGTTTTCGCTAAAGAAAGAGCTAATTCTCGTCCCCGTTCCATATTCAATTCACAGCCATACACTCTGCCAATTTCCACAACCATTTGAGCATTAACTGCGGCTGTGGCTAATAAATCTACAACTGGTATTGGCGTGACTGATACCACACCAGCGCCAATCCATTGAAACCGTTCTACGATTTTGTCAGCTTGACGGCGACGCTGCCCATCAATGAGTTTTCGCGCTTCATCTCCCAATCGCAGAGATTGCAAAAGAATATTATCCGCCACCAAATCTTCACCCTCAGCTCGTAAAACAGCAGCCGTGCGCCGCAGCAAAGGCACAATATCCGGTTCCGGTTGGAAGGTTTCGCCAGTTTCTAGTTGTGCAGGTTGGGGATTGGCAGCGATCGCTACCACATCATTAGTAGCAATAAATCCCCGTACCCGTTGACGCAATCTCGCAAGGATGGATTCTTTATCTTCATCTGTATATAAATCAGTTTTGTTGAGAATTAGGAGCGATCGCTTGCCAATTTCTGCCAACCCCCGCAACGGCTCATATTCTGAGCGTCGTAAGTCATTATCTACCACAAACAACAGTAAATCTGCTTCTGTCGCCAGTTCTCGCGCCATCTGTTCCCGTTCCGTTCCTGCCACCCCTGCTTCTAAAATTCCCGGCGTATCTGTAATTAAAATCTTGCGTTCTAATCCCTTCAACCGCAGACAATAGGTTTCTCCAACCTGAGTTGTACCCATCGGTGCATCTACTTGACCGACCATGCGTCCCATAATCGCATTAACTAGAGAAGTTTTACCAGCACTCCCCGTACCAAATACCACTACTTGAATTTCACCCCGTGCGAGGTTGGCTTCAATCTCTCGCGATCGACTTAATAAAGCTTGACGTGTGACTTCATCTTGAATTTGCGCTACCTGTTGCCGCACAGCCTGGAGAGTTGTAGAAGCTGCATCAGATTTGCCAGCCGGAATTTGGGCCGCAGTCGCTCGCTTTGGGTTGCGACGCGATCGCTTTTCCCCAGATTGAATCACCAATACATAATAAACAAAAGCGGCAACCAAGGCTCCAATCAGGATAATCAGCAACAACAACAGTAAATTGCCTAGCAACGGCGAATAAGATAATTGCCAATAGAGGCGTGACAGGGAATCAATTAGCCATAGGGCTAGCCCCAAAATGACGATCAGACCGACAATCAGCGTTACTAGGCGTGACAGAGGCATGGCTGGGAAGATTTAGTAAGTATTCAGTAGGCAGATGCTTCTAATCTTAATAGTTTCAGCATTTTTTACCAGAGTAGGGGACTTCCTTATATTCGTGTCCGGTTAAAGACTTATCATTGAGAGCGCAGTTCTTGCTGGGGGGAGAAAGAGTTTTCAGGTTTTTGCACAAGTGCAAGAATCATAGCTAATCAGCCGGACATGATATTAAAGCAACTGTTGCATCATCAGTTGTGCAAATAGCCCTGATTGATTTGCTAGTTCAACAAAACTACCCTGCTGCACTACTTTGCCATTTGCAAGTACGTAAATTCGGTCGGCATTTTGAATAGTACTGAGGCGATGAGCGATCGCAACTCTAGTTACCTTCAGCTGTTGTAAACTTTCACTGACAATTGCCTGGGTTCTGTTATCTAAAGCGCTAGTCGCCTCATCGAATAGCAAAATCCGGGGTTTCAACACTAACGCCCTAGCAATCAACAGCCGTTGTCGTTGTCCACCAGAAAGATTACTACCTCCCTCACTGACGATTGTATGCATCTGCATCGGCATTGCTGCAACATCATCTGCTAAACCTGCCATCTGGGCTGCTGACCAAGCTTCGTCCATCGTCACCAAGGCACCACTGGCAATATTCTCGAAAATAGAAGCTGACATCAACCGACTATTTTGCAGTACCACACCCAATTGACGGCGTACAGCATGGACATCCACAGAAGTTAAGTCTTGCCCGTCGTAGTAAATTGTGCCAGATTTGGGTAATTCAAACCCCAACAGTAACCTCAATAAAGTTGATTTCCCGCTGCCAGAAGGCCCAACAATGGCAATAAATTCTCCTGGTTCAGCACGAATGTTGACATCATCTAACGTCAAGGGGCCATCGTCGCGATAGCGAAAAGTTACCCGATCTACAACTAATTTGCCCGATAGCCTACCCGGATCTGCCTGAGCGCAACTAATTTCTGGTTCAGCTTGCAAAATTGGTTGGGCCCGTTGCCACAAGGGTAAAACTTGCAAAACTTCCACAACTGTGCTGCTTAAGCTAGTGGCTCCGTTAATAAACGTACCAAAAGCAACGTTGAATGCTAAGAAAGTGCCAGTGGATAAACCACCTCCTCCAGGAGTTTGGGATTGCCCAATTAAGCTAGTAGCAAACCAGAACAGGGCAGCAGTGGTTAACACAGGTAATACTTGATTGATTACTGCGAGGCTATCTTCAATGCCTTGGGTACTCAGCATTAATTTTAGTTGATGCGTATACTGTTTACCCCAGTAGGCGAAGGCGCGGGTTTCAGCTTTGGCGATTCGGAGTTTGGCAACTCCATTAATTAACTGCACCATTACGCCAAAAATTTGTCCTTGTAGCTCTAGTAATGGGCGAACTTTACGGACAATAAGACTACCAGAGATGATAGTAACGGCAATATTTACCAGTGCCACTGCACAAGCTATGAGAGCTAAGGAAACATTGTAGTAAAATAACAATCCCAGATTCAATAAGGAAAACAAACTGGAGAAGATTGTTTTTAAGACTGTGTTACCGAGTCGCTGGCGGATTTGAGTAATAGCCGTGACTCTAGAATCCAAGTCACCAACTGAGAAAGAGCGAAAAAAGGAAACCTTCAAGTTTAACAATCGATCCCATACTGCGGCTTGGGTGGAGGAATCGGCAAAAGTTTCCAGCCTAATGGTGGCAAACCCAAGTGCTAGTTGAAACAGCGTTCCGCCAAAGGCAGCAGCCACCAAAGCAACAGCAATTTGGCTCAACAAGCCTCGATTAGCATCTGGGATAGCTTTGTCGATCAGGATAGCTGTAGCTTGAGGTGTCAGCATTCCTAATAGGCTAACGCTTATTCCCATTACTACAACTATAATTACTTCTTTGTAATGTCCTTGGAGGGCAAACTGAAGTAAATCAAAAGTTTTCAGCTTTTTATCAGGTAAAGGTCGATAAAATGCGTAGGCAATCTTAGCTAAAACTGCTGCTATGTGAGCATCGACAGAGATAGGCGTTCGTTCTCCAGGAAGGTAGAGTTTGTAATGTGTGTCGGACACTGGTAATAGTGCCACTGGCCGTTTATCTGCAAGTGTAAATGCTAACATCGGCCCGCAATCCTTTTGCCACCAACTGTCCCGTAACTGAATCCGTCGTAAGCGGATACACGAAGCACGAGCGATCGCTTCTACAGGATCTTGGATTCGATTAGAATCTTCTGAGGCAGCTGGCGGATGAATCTTAATTCCCAATGCTCGTCCCACAGCACCAGCAGCAATTAGTAAGGCTTGGTTTGGGTCAGTTGCATCAAGATTACTACTGAATCCGAAACTATTATCTAGCCCGTCTGATTTTGGCTGTGGCAATACGGATGCTAATTCTGCTAACGTCTCTTGCATCACTTGGCTCTCAAGACGTTCTCTAGCTTGAAATCTCAGTAATTCTGCATCCATCTCCTGCCGTTGCAGCAGGTTAATGCAGTGGAGAAAGTAAGTTTGTAGTTGGGACAAACCACCTAACAAAAAATTGATATCTGCGATTTGAACGGTGTTAACACTTTTCAACTCCACAATGTTATTTGCTTGTAACCACATATTTTCAGCCAAAGGCAACATTCCAGAGGCAGAAGTTAACGGCAGTTCCTCAAACCCCATCCATCTAGCATCCCCTTGGAGAATTTGCACCCACGATATTTGATGCGGCTGGAAGATTTGGTCTTCGACTAAGTAGAACTGGCGGGTTTTTGGCAGCGATGTTGGTATCGTTGGCGTAGCGATTCCAGCAAGTACCGAACCTAATTGATAAATCCAGCGTTCTATCAGAGTTACTACTTCTTTATTAGCGTCAGCAAACAACTGGTTAAAGTCTGCTCTGGATACTTTGAAAATTTCTGTCTCCTCAAGTGACACTGCTAAAACCTCTTGCTGCTTGCCCTCTAAACTTGGTGCGATCGCAAACATCGCTTGTCCAGCTGTGCTACTAAATAAATAGCGACGAGTGCCTTCGGGAATGCCATCATTAACTGCGATCGCAAATAGCGCCAAGTAACCAGATTTCACTAGCCAAATTGTTTCCGGGTCATCTAGCAGTAGCGATTCATTGCATTGAAAACGATAGTGTTGTCCTTTGAGGTTTGCAAAGGATAACAGGGATGAGGGAGACAAGGGGGACAAGGAAGTATTTTCTTTCCCTGCCTCCCCTGCTCCCCCTGCTCCTCTGCTCCCCTGCTCCCCTGCTCCCTGCTCCCCTGCTCCTCTGCTCCCCTGCTCCCCTGCCTCTTCTGCTCCCTCACTGCGAATTAATTGTAAGTACGGCCCTTCAACTTGCTGCAATTGTGCATGGCTTCCCCGTTGGACTATCTTGCCGCGATCGAGGACAATAATTTCATCACAATCTCGGATAGTCGAGAGTCGATGCGCCACGATGATACAAGTGCAACCGCGCAACCGCAGATTACGACTGACGATCTTTTCTGTTTCGGCATCCAGGGCGCTGGTGGCTTCATCCACGATCAGGATACTGGGATTATTCACCAAAGCACGGGCAATTTCTAGCCGTTGCCTTTGACCACCACTCAAATTAGTAGCACCTTCTAAAAGGTCAGCATGATAGCCTCCAGGTAGTGAAAGGATGACATCGTGAAGCGCTGCGTCTTGACAAGCTCGGACAAGATGACTTTCAGGTATGGTAGTATCCCAAAGCGTCAAGTTGTCTCTGACGCTGCCAGCAAATAACAAAATCTCTTGCTCGACGACAGAAATAGAATTGGCTAGTATCTGGCGAGAAATTTGCTCTCTAGGTTTGCCGTCAAATCGAATTTCTCCCTGCCACAGTTCGTACAGCCCACATAAAAGTTTGGCAACAGTAGACTTCCCAGAACCACTCCCACCCACCAAAGCAACTCGCTGCCCTGGCTGGAGTGAGAGACTAAAATTTTCAATTAGCGGCGGGGCAATTTGACTATAGCCAAATGTCACATTGCATAATTCAACATACCCCTGGAGTTTGGGAAGAGGGTAGGGAGATAAGAGAGACAAGGAGGACAAGGGAGACAAGGAAGTAATTTCTTCCCCTGCTCTCCCTGCTCCCCCTGCCTCCCCTGCTCCCCTGCTCCCCTGCTCCCTGCTCCCTGCCCCCCTGCCTATTTCCTGCAACTGTCGGTCAATGGGGTTACGTAAGACATCATCAAGGCGAGTCAGATTACCTTCCATCTCTTGAAGTTCGCTTCCCAGGCTGATGAGATTACTGACTGGGGCGAAAAACCTTTGCATCATGCCAAGAAAGGCTATTAACATACCGATGCTCAAGGCTCCATCCATGACTCGCAAACCGCCTACAGCTAAAAGCAGCATGGAAGCGATCGCTGACAGAAAAGATGGTAAAACACCTATTGTCTGGTTTGTTTCTTCTAATTCCTGGTGGGTGTTGATCGCTTTGGCATAATGACCCGCCCAGCGAGAGAAGAAATCTGATTCTAATCCAGATGCTTTTAGCGTCTCCATACTCTGAAGACCAGAAATTTCGACGCCACGAACTTTTCCCTCTTCTTGGATGAGTTTAATATTGGCATCTGTGCGCCGCCTTCTCACCCACTGTAAGGCGGCAAGGTTGATCGCGACAAAGGCGATCGCAATTAAAGTTAGTACAACATCATATTGCAGCATCACTACTACATATATAAATACTGATACTGTTGCGATCGCAGTAGTCGCTAATTCACCAGAAAGCATATTAGCAATGCTGTCGTTGAGTTGTATGCGGCTACTGATTTCTCCGGCATATCGCTGATCGTAAAAACTAACGGGTAGGCGTAAAATGTGCCACAGATACCGACTCTCCATGCCCACGGACAACTTAATTTTCATTTGACGCAAAAACTGCAACTGTAGCAGCGTCAAAAATCCACTGAGTCCGGCTGTGAAGATCATGCCTAAAATTAGGGGACGCAACCACTCATACCGATGCTCAATCAATATGTTGTCTACAAATACTTGGGAAAAAGCAGGTAGCGCCAGTCCCGGAATTACTAACAAAAATCCTGCCAGCACGCAGTAAAGTAATGCGCCAATGGAGCCTTGCAACCGCGACCACAAAGCTAAGATTGTGCTAGGTTTACGTCCTCCGCGTTGAAACTCCGAACCAGGCTCTAGAACTAGCACCACACCTGTGTAAGCGCCGCTGAATTCTTCCAAGGAGACGATGCGTCGTCCAGTAGCAGGGTCATTGAGATAAACTCGCTGTTTGCCGATTCCCTCTACTACTAAAAAATGGTTAAAGTTCCAAAATACAATGTAGGGAAATTTTAACTGCGACAAGCCAGCTAAGTTGGTTTTAAAGCTTTTAGCGTTGAGTCGATAATTTCTGGCAGCCTTCAAGATATTTAAGGCACTAACTCCATCCCGCGAGACACCGCACGCTTGCCTCAGTTCTGTTAGTGGGACAATCCGATTGTAATAACCGAGAATAATTCCCAAAGCAGCAGCACCGCACTCTACTACCTCCATTTGCAGCAGAGTCGGAGTATGACACCGCTTGTTTTTTGGCAAGCGCCCTAATATATTTTGCAGATTTCGCCAGAACATAAAAATATTTTTTAATCATTACTTCCTCATTCCCCCGATCGCTAATATCAGGAAATGCCACTCCAGGATCTCAGAATCGGTAGAACAAAGGTAATTGGGGCGCGTTCTTCCACAGTGACTTGGACTGAGGTGGTAGTTCCAGAAGTGATTTTCATGTGTGGCCCTTGAGAAGAAGACCATTTGTAATCGCTGAAGGTGGAATTGTCTGGTTGCAGTCGCGCAGTAATTAGCATCTGTGGCCCTTGTGACATCAAAGCTTCCACAAATTCGGAATTGCCGACTACACTTAATGCACCTTCTTTAGTCACAGGAAAGGCTGAGACTTCTGTGACAGCACCGATGATCCCACCAAAGCGTTCGCGTTGTACTGTAGTAGGTGTGACTTGTAACTTCATCCCTGGTTGAATTTGTTTGCCATCGCCAACGGGAAAAAATGCCACACTCACAGGTTGAGCCGATCGCTTTTGTGCAGCGATCGCACCTATAGGTGTACCCTGTAAAACAACCTGTCCGGGACTTGCGGAGATTTCTAAAATTCGTCCAGAGTAACTGCTCTTAACTAAGCTGTTGCTTGATAGTTGCAGTGCTAATTGCACAATATTTCGCTGAACTTCCTGAATTTCTTTTTTGCGGTTGGTTACACTTTCTAAATCTTGTTGCGCCGCAGTCGCTTCTTTGCTATCTAGTTGTTTTAATTGCGCTTGCAAATCTTTAATTGAGTTCAAATTCTCTAAATATTGTCGTTGGGCATCTGCTTCTTTGACATCTAGTTGCTTGAGCTGCGATTCGGCTTCATTAATTTGGGTGACAGCATTTAAGTAGTCTTGCTGTGACTGTAGAACTGTATCGCCAGAAATTGCTCCCTCTTGCAATAGCTGCTGGCGGTTGGTCAATCTCTGTTTGAAGGTAGGTAAGAGATCCCGCAGTGCTTGTAAGCTTTGGGTTTGATTGGCGCGATCGCGTTGAATCGAATTTAGCCCTTTCTCTCTTAAAATCGGGGTGAGTTTTTGTACCGCCTGGAG
Organism: Nostoc sp. ChiSLP03a; assembly: GCF_034531215.2. Lineage (NCBI taxonomy): Bacteria > Bacillati > Cyanobacteriota > Cyanophyceae > Nostocales > Nostocaceae > Nostoc > Nostoc sp. ChiSLP03a. The sequence continues at coordinate 30,685 of NZ_JAVRBQ020000069.1, read as the reverse complement.
GTTTTGCTGCAAAGATTGGCGTTGCTGCTTCATCGCTTCTTTGTCTGCGTTTTGCCGTTGCACTTGCACTAAGCTAGCAGCGCGATCTTCTGTTTGTAGTTGCCCTAATTTAGAGCGGACTAGTTGTAGCTGTTTCATCAGTTCGCTTTGGTCTAGCGTCGCCAGCACATCTCCTCTATTTACAAAGTCGCCAACCCGAACATTGATTGTTCGCAATTTACCTGCGATCGGTGACTGGAATGAGGTAATTGTACTGGGATAGACTATGATTCCAGTACCCGTTACTGTAATTGGGATTCGACCTAAAAAACTCCAAGTCAGCCCCGTTGCCACCAAGGAACCAACAGCAACTAAAGGTAGCCACTTTTTCGGGCTGACTACCTGCATAATTTGATCTAGTTCTTCCGGCGAAGAAGCACGCTCTAAAGCTTCTTTGCGGAATAAGTCGCTTTTTTGATTAATCACTATAAATCATCCCAATTTGCATTGCATTCAGAAGGAATTGGGTATTAGGCTGACAACTGAATAAAAAATTACCTTCTGTCTTCAGCGGAAGGCGAATATGTTTTGTTTGCTTTGGCATACTAATATTCAGATGCAAAAATCAACCTACCATCTGATGAAAGGTCGAAAGCTGAGAAAATCATTTATTTTTAAATTTTGCGATTTTGCGTAGACGAAGAGTAACTTTTGTTAAAGTAACGATTTTGAAATCTTTATATGAAAACATTGACGGGTGGGTAAGAAGTAAGGGATAATAGTGATTGGTCGCTTACCTTTTGACCTTTCGTTATTATCCGGCTTACACCCGCCAATGTTCGTGTAACGTTGTAAAGGGTTGTGATGCCAATAATAGCCAGACCACTATGTTATAAGATGTCTGTAGCTTATTCGTAAGGGTCGTTTGTAGTCCTTTGTCAGTTGTTCGTAGCAATTGGCAAAGGATTACTGTTTAATAACTGTCCTAACGAAATAATGCATAACTTACATACTTGCTAGCTTAGTGCTGTTTTGATTTGTAATGATGATACAAATCATACATATAGAAATTTTTGGCAATACAAACCGTTAAGGTGACTTTTGTTGAGGTGATAACTCAACATGAGCGTGCTATGGAGATAACGTAGTACCTATTAGTACTAGAAGCGCACGCGGTCTTTGCTATTATCAATCCCTTGCTTTGATGTTTGAATAACCTTAGCATCTCCTCCACCAATTGCTATTGCAACACCAACTTGATTGGATACTTGTACGTTTCCACCTTTGGCTTTAACGTCAATTTTAGCCTTGGTATCGATATCTACACCTCCGCGTCCTCCGACAATTTCACTGATTTCTTCATCAGTTAACTCGGTCATGACTGCGAGTGTTTCTTGTTCAACTGTTACAATTGACACAAAAATTCCTTCCTTGTACAAAATGGTTTTGGAATAGTGAAATCTTGATTTTACTTAACCAATTAATAGAAATATTTAGATGCTTAAAATAATAAGTATCTATCAACTTTTACAATCAAATATGTTGTTAAAATGCATTAATATAATGTGCTTAACGACAATTTGTTATTGGTTTTGTTTTGAATTTCACTATGTTTAAACAATACAGGTTTTTCAAAATATTTTATATAAAGAAATGATGAAGTTAGTAGAAAGTTTTTTAAAGATTGGTCTTTTAAGAAATATCAAATATCGGTATTAATTGAAATTAAAAAAAGGTAAGATAAGTCAAAGGTGTATCTAAAAATAAGGTTTTTCAAAGTAACTATATATATCACAAATCCTTGCTGTATAAGTAACAAATAACATCTTAAATTATTCATAAAATAATATCCCCAACTTATAAATAAGTTGGGGATACGTACCTTCAATTGGGTACATAAACCGTGAATTTAATTTGAGTTACTGTGAATGCTAAATGGCTGAAGTCACTGTTGAATCTATTGTTTGTACAACTCCATTTATCAGTGTGAATCTTCTTCTTGTGCGTGTTCTTTGCTTAGTTTTCGTATTCACAATGTCCTGATTGGAGTCTTGAACAACAGCATCATTTCCATCAGTTGAAGTCGCATTTATCTGTGATGAAAAATCTAAAACAATACTAATACCTCCCACTATTCCTTTTAATTCGCCATCTATCAGTTCCTCGACAATAACTTTTCGATTACAGGTGGATTGAAAACTCACTTGATTGATAGTAGTCATAAATTTCTCCAGAAGTATGCAGACATGTTGTGTCTGAGATGTATTTACAAATAGCAGCTTATTTAATAATTTGTCAACAGATTATAAAAAATATCTTACTTTTCCTAACTAACTTACTTTTCTCTTTTTTAATTTTCACTTCTCTAATTTTTTCTAGCTTTATTACTAATATTTCTAGAATATACAAGCTTCATATTACGATTTTTCATCAAAAAAGATTGCCGTCTAGTCTTTGCCATCCGACAAACGTGAATTATCAATAAAAGCTGTAAAAACATTTGTTCGATGTTTGCCAAACTACTGCTAATGTTGGCAGCATCACGCATCTTTATTACGGCATTGAACCGCTGAAATCTCAAATCTTCAATCTCAATTCAAACTTCTGACACAAATAGGTTTTTTGTAAACACAGAAGTGACATGAGAAAATTCAGAAGTCAGAATAATCTGACTTCTGGCTACAGTAACAAACAATGAGGAGTGTACAATTGGTGTTATATTAAATATGATTTGAGCGACAAGGAAGGTGAATTTGTAGTATTTTTTTGGTCAACAAACTTTTATAAAAATTACAACCTTTACAGGTTAACATTTTTATACTAGCTGCTTCCTTGACTTTATTTACTTCTCAAAAATCACCTTGAGTTGTTTTATGATATTGATTCGCTCAAATTCACCTCATGTATTAGAAACTAAATTTTTTACACTTTACTTTCGTCGAATTACTATCCAACAAAATTCTGGAGAGATGCGCCCAAGTCTGCGACTAAACCGGCCACTCGTCCAAATAGCCCGTCAATCAATCCTCCTCCCACTACTCCGTCTAATTCTTCCTCATTAATTTCTTCCAAAATGATTTCTTGATTGTTGGGTTGTGTCAATTCATTAACGTTAGTCATAATTTTCTCCAAAAAAAAAGTGCGTAGGCATTTGTGCCTTGGATGTACTTACAAATATCAATTTATCTAAAAGTTTGTCAACAGTTTTTAGAAAAGATCCTACTTATCCCACTTATCCCAATTATCCCACTTATCCCACTTATCCCACTTTTTAAATCTCAGTTTATTTAACTTTCTTCCTAATATTTTAATAACCTGACAATAGGTGTGAAATAAGCAGTTATTCAAAAATTTACCTAACATTTTAATAACCCGACAATAGATGTCAAACAAGCTGGTTATTATGAAATTATCTAATTTACGACCTGCTAATGAGGGTGAAATAAGCAGTTATTGGGAAAGTTACGTTAAAGATTTGATCGGCCGCGTTCAATATTCCGTAGCTTGCCACCGCAGACATCGGCAGGGATAAAATTAATCTGGTACAACCAGTAAAAACCTGGTATTAAAAATTGATCTGGCAATGACCGTATTGGATTGCTCCTCACACCTTTTGCAGGTAGATATTCAACTACCAGACGACTTAGCACCATTGTCATTTATGTTCTTGGGTTCCCTGGTTGGTTCTAGCAAGAGCCAAGCAATACTGAAAATGCTTTCCATTATGCGCGCTCGCTCAGACTATCGCCTTATCTGTTTGGACAGGTTAGGCGAAATCCTTGAAAAATTCGTTGATGACACCACCCTCGTATATAACCAGCAGAGAAGGCAGGGGAGGAATTTTGTAAGTTGCTAAATCATTCCGCTTTCTCTGCAACGCCAAAAATTGTAACAATGTCAGAATACATCCATCTACATCAATTCAGGCAAGATTTTAATATGCAGACTATCGCTAAAAAGTCAATAAATAAATCTTGGGCTGGTGCGATCGCAGAACCAGCAAAAGAATTTCCCCTTACTCAACTGTCAATTATTTCTGGTAAAATTCCAGATGGCTTGCGTGGCACACTTTACCGCAATGGCCCCGCACGGCTAGAACGCGGTGGCGATCGTGTTGGACACTGGTTTGATGGAGATGGGGCAATTCTCGGCATCCATTTCACAGATGCAGGAGCTAGCGGAGTCTATCGCTATGTGCAAACAGCAGAATATCAAGCTGAAACTCAAGCAGATAGGTTTCTTTATGGTGTCTATGGGATGCATCCGCCAGGCCCCATCTGGAAGCGCTGGGGTCAACAGATCAAGAATGCAGCGAACACCTCAGTGTTGGCTTTACCTGATAAATTGTTGGCTTTATGGGAAGCAACCAATCCTTATGCCCTTGATTTGCAAACTTTAGAAACGAAGGGATTGGATGATTTAGGCGCTTTGGATGACGGATTACCTTATTCTGCTCATTACAAACGCGATTCCCAAACAGGCGAGATTTTTAACTTTGGAATCAGTATCGGAAGTTCTGTACAACTGAATCTCTACAAAAGCGATGCTACTGGCAAAATTATCCAAAAAACTGCTTTTAAGTTAGATCGCTACTCGATAATGCATGATTTTGTTTTAACTCAAAAGTATCTGGTGTTTTTCATGCCACCGTTGCGGATGAAAATGCTGTCACTTTTGTTAGGTTTGACTACCTTTAGTGAATCTCTGTTGTGGGAACCTCAATTAGGAACCCAGGTGTTAATCTTTGATCGCGAAAATTTATCCTTAGTTAGTCGTGGCGAAACCGATCCTTGGTTCAATTGGCATTTTGGCAATGGTTGTGAAGATAAAGACGGTTCCGTGGTTTTGGACATGGTGCGATATGCAGATTTTCACCAAACTAATGAATATCTCAGAGAATTTGCAAGTGGTGAGACGCACACAGTTACTAGAGGAACATTGTGGCAAGTCCGCCTCAATCCTCAAACTGGTAAAGTTATAGAAATGCAGGAAGTTGTCAATCGCAAGTGTGAATTTCCTGTAGTGCAGCGATCGCAAGTTGGACAACCTTGGCGCTATACTTACATATCATTAATGCCCCAAAGAGGGGATATAGACAAAGAATTGTTCAGTGCGATCGCCCGCTTCGACTACAAAACTGAAACCCTCACCGAAGCAGACTTAGGAGAAAACCGCTATCCTTCAGAACCCATCTATGCCCAAGATGTCCAAAACTCCGAGCAAGGCTGGGTGCTAACTGTTGTATACGATGCTAATACTCATAGTAGTGAAGTTTGGGTATTTGATAGCGATCGCCTGGATGCAGAACCCGTTTGCAAACTAGGATTACCTAGCGTCATTCCCCACAGCTTCCACGGCACTTGGAAGCCAGCTTAACAATTTGGGGAATGAAGCAGGGGAGTCGGGGAGTTATGAGTTATGAGTTGGAGCAGGGGGACAAGGAGGAATTATTGAACAAGTCTCTCCCAAGTCTTCCCCCTCTGACTTGTCTACCTTTGTCTGTTCTTCATACCCAATACCCAATGCTCAATACCCAATGCCCAATGCCCAATGCCCAATGCCCAATGCCCAATGCCCAATGCCCAATTCACCTAATCTTTGATAATTGCTAAGTGTAAAAACGTAGTATCCTACATATTGGTATCTAAAAATAAGTCCAAAATCATGAGGAGAAACCGGATAGCATTACTACTTAGCGGAGTGATTGTCAGCTTTGGACTGTCATCATTGTTAGCTCAAGCACAACAAAAGGTTTCTGATGCCCAAGTCGCGGCAATGGTAGAGGCGCTACGACTAGCTGCACCGCAGACCGGCACCACAAATGATGGACTTTACAGTGAATGGCAAGTTAAACCAGAAACCTTAAAAGGCTGGTCGAAATATTGTCTTAAACAAGAACTAACACCAACGCAGTTTGAAAATAGTCCCGCAAAAGCACGCCAAGTTGTATCTTGCATTACGCGCCGTGAGTTTAACAAGCAATTTGTCGCCAACAGTAATAATGAAACTGCTGCTGTGCGTGGCGTCGGTTGTTGGTGGATGACTGGCAGCTATACAGGCTGCAACAGTGGATTTACTGCTACATATCTTCAAAAAGTTGTCGGTTTTTACCAGCAGCAGCGTTCAAAACCAAAAACTACTCCATAGATATCACCAAATTAGGGACTTCCAAGTAAAAAAATATTCCATAGCAGAGGGACAAGGGGGACAAGGGGGACAAGGAAGAAAGAAGTCTAGTTGAGTAGACAAATTGGATAATTTATTTTTTGGAGTTCCCTTAATCGCCGCGATGGTTATATCTAAACAAGGGATTGTTTGAACTTTGCTAATGCTGTTAGAATGCCTCAATGTCAAAAAAGCAACATCTATTAAACAAAAAACTCGGTTGGTCTTTGGATGAGCGAGATCCAAAGTTCATAGAATCTCTGATGCCCCTAGTTGGCTTTTTCTATCAGTACTATTTCCAAGTTCAAACTAGTGGCTGGGAAAATATTCCATCCCAGCAAAAAGTTTTGTTTGTTGGTTCGCACAATGGTGGACTCGCAGCCCCAGATATGGTAATGATGATGTACGACTGGTTCCGAAGATTTGGTGTAGAAAAACCAGTTTATGGTTTGATGCATCCCAAGGCTTGGCAGGTTAGCCCACCACTAGCGCAACTAGTCGCCAAAACTGGAGCAATCATTGCTCATCCAAAAATGGCTTACGCTGCCTTACGCTCTGGAGCGAGTCTGCTAGTTTATCCCGGTGGAGCCGAAGATATCTTCCGACCGAATTATTTACGTAATAAAATCTACTTAGCTGGGCGACAAGGATTTATCAAGTTAGCGTTACGAGAAAATGTGCCGATTGTGCCTGTGATTTCTTGGGGCGCTCACGATACACTTATTGTTATCGCTGACTGCTACAAAGTTGCGCGGCAACTCCACGAATGGGGAATGCCTTGGCTATTAGGTATCGACCCAGAAGTTTTTCCAATCTATCTCGGACTGCCTTGGGGATTAGCAATTGGCCCATTACCCAATATTCCATTACCAGTGCCCATATATACGCGGATTTGTCCGCCAATTGTATTTGAACGCTACGGTCGTGAAGCAGCTAGCGATCGCTATTATGTCAATGAATGTTATGAATTAGTTGTTAGTCAGATGCAGCAAGAGTTAGATAACTTAATAAAGCTAACTGCTCAGACCAATTCTCTTTGAATAGTTATGAGTTAAAAGTTTTGAATCTTGAATTTATATCAAGTTCGGATAATCACTTATGATTACCGTATCTGTGCAAAAATTCCAAAAGTCTCTTTCCCCCTGCTCCCTCCCCCCAGCAAGAACTACCGTCTTAATGATAAGTCTTTTACCGGACACGATATGAGGCGATTGGTTGAGAGCCGAATGGTACCCAAACTCGACGCAGAATCGGATGAAGTCCAAGACGATAGCGAAGCTCCTCGAGCGTCTGTTCGTCCACGCTCCAACCCTCAATTTCAGCATTTGGATATCGAGTTTGAAGAAATTTCAGCCTCAAATTCAGTTTTTTTTCCAATTTTCTTGCTCAATGCGATCGCACTTGCAGAATGTGGATTATACAGCAATTTTCATTTGCATGAAGTACAAAGTTACGGGTTTTGAGGCAGGAGGCAGGAGGAAGAGGTAAACACTGTTTATATCTGATAAATCAGTCCTGAATTTTGTACCTCACTTACTTGCAATCTGCTGTATCTTATATAAAACTCCTATTTGATTTTTGAACAAGACTCAGTACGGTATCCCTTCTTTTCTATTCCCTGCCCAAGCAAGTAAATTCAAGAATCAAACCGGATTCCTATATATATTACTTATTGAGTATATTTGCAATTGTGATAATGGCGATCGCATTCAGTTTATAACCGAATTTAAACACGAGAATATTAGAAGATTCAAATTCCCTAATTATCAGCTTTACAGCGATTTATTTCTCCCAAATGATTTAGGATTGCTATTACGATCTTCATAGAAAATTTGTATGATTGAATGAATTTTTATAGATGATTCTCTGGCAAAAGTGATATAAATTTTATAAGTAAGTTAAGAATTAAATTATACATTAATCTTATTAAAGAATTTGACGCAAAGCAGATGTAAAGAGCGAGCCAATAAATCTATCAACTATGCTAAGATCCTGGTATGATGAGGGTTTTAGCATTTTTTGAAAAATGTCAATCAATTTTCTATGCCAACCTGCTGAATGTGGGTTAACATCTACTTGATTAATTAATTCACAATGTCTCAGCAACAGCGCACTCTCTTAATTGTCGATGATTCCCCAGAAGATCGAGAACTCTATCGGCGGTATTTACTGCGCGATCGCGAATATTCGTACACTATCCTAGAAGCAACGCTGGGACAACAGGGGCTAGAACTTTGGCAGAAACATCAGCCTGATGTAGTGTTGCTTGATTATCGATTGCCCGACCTGGACGGACTGGAATTTCTGGCACAATTGCAACCCTCGACCCAACAGCCTTGCCTACCCGTGATTGTCGTCACTGGTCAAGGCAATGAAGCGATCGCAGTTAAGGCAATTAAAGCGGGCGCACAAGATTATCTTGTCAAAGAGCAAATTACCCCAGAAGGGCTGCAAATAGCAGTAAATGGGGCAATTGAAACAGTGCAGCTACGCACCCAACTACAACAGCGTATTGAACGAGAGCGCCTAGTCTCACTTATTACCCAAAAAATTCACCAATCGCTAAATCTGGATGAAATTCTTCAGACAACTGTAACCGAAGTGCGAGAATTTCTGCACACGGATCGCGTCTTGGTTTTTCAGTTAAAACCTGATGGGAATGGCACAGTCGTAGCAGAATCGGTTGGGGAAAAGTGGCGATCGCTGTTATCATCTACTATCTACGATCCTTGTCTGGCCCAGAGCTACATCACCTCGAATCGACTGCAACCTGTCAGCTACGATTCCGCCTTTATCAAGAATTATATCGAACGCTATAATCAGGGGCAAGTAACGGCAGTATCAAATATTCACGATAGCAGTATTGACCCATGCCACGATGAATTGTTGACACAGTTTCAAATCAAAGCTCATCTGGTTGTACCAATTCTGCAAGATAACCAGTTTTGGGGATTGCTAATTGCTCATCATTGTGCTTCCCCTCGATTTTGGCAGCCCTTAGAAATTGACTTGCTTAAAGAGTTGGCAACTCAGATGAGTATCGCCTTGCGACAGGCAGAACTGTATCAGCAGGCACAGCGTGAATTAAAAGAACGCCAACAAGTAGAAGCAGAACTACGCCAGAGCGAACAACGCCTGCGATTGGCACTGTCAGTTACGCGAATGGGAACGTGGAACTGGAACATCCAAACCGGAAAAATTTCCTGGTCGGATAACCTGGAAGGCTTATTTGGGCTGGAGCCAGGAGAATTTGACGGTTCATTCGAGAAGTTTGCCGCGCGAGTCCACCCTCAAGATCGCGATCGCGTGCTGACAGCCGTCGAGCTTGCTGTCGCCACCGGAGAAGACTATGACATTGAATTTCGGGTAGTGCATCCCAACGGTAAAATTCGCTGGGCATTAAGCCAGGGTAAGGTGCTCTACGACCAACAGGGGCAACCAATTCAGATGGCTGGTATCGATTTAGATATCACCGAACGCAAACGATCAGCCGAAACTCTGCGCGAGAGTGAGGAACGTTTTCGACAGCTTGCAGAAAATATTGATGCGGTGTTCTGGATCAAAGAAGTGTCGGAAAATCGAGTCAGCTATGTTAGTCCTGCATATAAACGACTGTGGGGATTGAAGCCGCAAGAATTGTATCAAGGACAACAAACATGGATTGATCGCATCCATCCAGAGGATCGAGAATCTACAGACAGAGCGTTTCATGAAAAAGCTGCCGCAGGTAAATTTGATGAGGAATATCGGATTATTTTACCCAATGGTAGTATTCGCTGGGTTCACGATCGCTGCTTTCCCCTGCGAGATGAAACAGGAGAGATTTATCGGTTTGCCGGGATTGCCGAAGACATCAGCGAACAGCAAGCTGCGCTACGCGAACGCAAACAGGCAGAGCAAGCTTTGCGAAACAGTGAAGAACGCCTGCAAATGGCACTGGAAGGTTCTGGTGGCGGTCTATGGGATTGGAACATTATTACTAATGAAGATTATTTAAGTTCCAGGTGGCTGGAAATGCTGGGATATGAAAAAGGAGAGTTACCGGATGACTTTAGCAGTTGGGAGCGACTAATTCATCCTGACGATAAAGTTTGGGTGATGGAACGGTTGAATGCCCATCTTCAGGACGATTCGGTGTCTTACAAATTTGAATATCGGATGTTAACCAAGTCCGGGGAGTGGAAATGGATTGCCAACCACGGAAAAGTGGTTTTGCGCGATCGACAGGGCAATCCCCTGCGAATGGCAGGCATCCATCATGATGTCACAGATCGCAAACAGGCAGAGCTTGCTTTGCGCCAGAGTGAAGAATTTAAGAACCGCATTTTAGAAAGCAGTACTGACTGCATCAAGGTATTAAGTCTTGATGGGCTGCTTCTGTACATGAATACAGGTGGACTGTGTTTGATGGAAATTGATAACTTAAATTCCTATCTGAATACTGAATGGCTCTGTTTCTGGGAAGGTAGTTCTCGGCAACAGGCAGAGGAGGCACTCGCTGCCACAAAAACAGGCAAAGTCAGCATTTTTCGTGGATACTGCCCAACTGCAAAAGGTACTCCGAAATGGTGGGAAGTGGTCGTTAGCCCGATCTTGGATGCCTCTGGGCAGCTGGAACGAATCTTGTTGATTTCACGAGACATTACCGATCGCAAAAAGATAGAACTGCTGTTGCAGGAGAGCGAAGCTCGGTTGAAATTGGCGTACAAAGCTACACAATCTGGATTATGGGACTGGGACATTATCTGCAACAAAGCTCATGTATCTGAAGAGTACATTCATCTGTTTGGGCTTGACCCAAGCACAAAGGAAATCACCTATGAACTGTGGTTAAGTCGCTTGCACCCAGACGATCGCACCTCAGCCAATGAAACGGTGACTCACACCATCCAGCAACAGCAAGAACACTATGAAGATGATTTTCGGATTATACATCCTGATGGCATTCGCTGGTTAGCGGCTAGAGGTCAGGTTTTCTACGATCTTGCGGGCAATGCAATCCGGATGGTAGGCAACGTCCGGGATATCACCGCTCGCAAACAAGCTGAAATCGAACGCGATCGCCTATTTCAACTAGAACAAGCAGCCAGAGCCGAAGCCGAACGCGCCAATCGGATCAAAGATGAGTTTTTGGCGATTCTCTCCCATGAATTGCGATCGCCTCTCAACCCGATTCTCGGCTGGACAAAACTGCTGCAAACTCGCAAATTTAGTGAAAGGAAAACGGCTGAAGCTTTAGCTAGCATCGAACGCAACGCCAAACTACAAACTCAACTGATTGATGACTTGCTTGATGTAGCCAAAATTCTCCGGGGCAAACTCAGCATCGATGCAGCTCCTGTAAATTTGGCATTTGTAATTGAATCTGCGCTCGACACCGTAAATACAGCAGCGCTTTCCAAATCAATTGTGTTGCATTCAGTACTGCCGAATATTGGGCAAGTCTCTGGAGATTCCAACCGCCTTCAACAGATCGTTTGGAATTTACTTTCCAACGCGATCAAGTTTACTCCCAAAGGCGGACGGGTAGAAACCAGATTAGAGCGAGTTGACGATTGGGTACAGATTATCGTTAGTGACACTGGTAAAGGTATTAACCCAGATTTTCTCCCGTATATTTTTGAATCATTCCGTCAAGAAGATGTCTCAATTACTCGTAAGTATGGCGGGTTGGGATTGGGGTTAGCGATCGTCCGGCAGTTGGTTGAGGCGCACGGTGGCACCATCACGGCTGATAGTCCAGGTATTGGCTTGGGAGCCACCTTTACAGTCCAGTTGCCACTGCTGAATGTGGAACCGGAAATCAAGCAGACAGATGAGTTGCCACAACCAGCACTCGAACTCACGGGGATTCGAGTTCTCACAGTTGATGACGATCCCGATGCTCGTGAGCTATTAACAGTATTGCTGGCTGAATACGGAGCAAAAGTGCTGACTGTTGCCTCTGCGACGGAAGTATTGGCAAACTTGGAGTCTTTTCAACCCGATGTTTTAGTCAGTGACATTGGGATGCACGAAGTCGATGGCTATTCTTTAATTAAACAGATCCGCGCTTTAACTCCCGATAAAGGGGGAAAGATTCCGGCGATCGCTTTGACTGCTTATGCTAGAGTTGAGGATTCCCAGCGAGCCATAAGCAGTGGCTATCAACGGCACGTTACCAAGCCCCTCGATCCAGAAGAGTTAGTTCAAGCTGTAGTGGCTCTTGCACGCGGTAAACTAAACCATCCCATTCCTGAAAATGATTAGGTTTATTTAACCTTCAATCAACATCTGTGTTTGGATTGACCTTCAAAAGTACTTCTCGAATAATGGCAGAGGACTCCTTGGCAGAGTGTGCCTCCTCTTTGAATCGTGCCGCCAAGGCTTGATTGCGAACCTCCATCCTTGAAGCCATACGATGTGATAAAGAAGCTTTCTCTTCCAATGCCCTCAAAGCGATCCATAGTGCATCCTCCACCTTCTCAGACTGCGTAGCCAGCAAAGTTTCTGCTGAATAAGCATGACCCGTGCGGCAGCGGAAGCGCAACAAATTTCCCTCATTGAGTTCCCAGAGGATACCGCCGCAATCAGGACAACCAAAGGTTGATGGTTTACCAGGTCGATTGCCTTCGTCTTCTACTGCTTCCAAATCCAATTGGACTATTTTAGATTCAAACTCCATCTCGCTAGGTACTGGGTTTTCTGGTTGTACTTCCATTGGCGTATTAACTAGAGCTACTAAAGTAGAAGGAATATCTGAAAGTGGCAGAATATGGTCAATATCCTCTACATTCTCGATCGCATTACGTGGCATATCAGGATACAAAGCATCGTCAGGATTTTGGACAATTGCCACACCGCGCCGCATTTTTACAGCCATTAGTCCTGCCGTGCCGTCGTCAAGCAGACCTGTTAGTAGCACAGCAATTACCTGCTGCCCATAAGTTCGCGCTGCACTGCGAAACAATGGATCGATAGCAGGACGACAACGGTTTTCTTTTGCTCCCCGTGTCAAACGCAAATATCCTTTTTCTACCAGTAAATGGTAGTCAGGCAAAGCGACATAAATCGAACCACGAACAATAGCTTCGCCGTCCTGAGCGTGAGACACTGGCAAGTTGCCAGCACGACTTAATATTTCTGGCAGAAAACTCTTGCTGTGACTGGATACATGAAGGACTATAATTACAGCAGCATTGAGATCGGGCGGCAAATGCTTGACTAGATAAGTCAGCGCCTCAACTCCACCTGCTGATGTTCCAACGACGATAATATTCTGTTCAAGCATTAATGTAACAATTTCACTAGCATAGCAGCATAGGTAACAAAAGCACATATACCGCCAGTCTTAACATTAACGCAGCCAAAGAATTTGCTCACCTAGTTTTGAGAGGATTTATTCTTCATTTGAGGAATGAGACTTTAGACGAATAGCACGAGATGCAATTTCGCGTCTCTAAACTGGACGAATGAGGCGATCGCCACTCTCAAGAGGCGGAATGTCGGAGGGAGAATCAGTTGGAGTCGAATGTTGTGAAGAAGTGTTGACCACGAGCGCAGGCAGTAGAGGTGGTTAAATGGATTGTATCGTAGTGCATTAAGCCAAAGAGACGTAGTACTAAGTCTCTACATTGTTTTTTGGTGCTAAGTCTCATTTGACATCGCTCAAATTTAAACATTAGTTGTCAAAAATTGAGCGTTTGCAGCTAATGTTCTTCCATGTATAAGAAAGGTTTAAGTCTTTGCAGCTAATGTATAATTATTTTTTGCAAAGGCTTAATACTTTGCAACAATTGTTCTTCCATGTATAAGAAAGGTTTAAGCATTTGCAGCTAATGTATAATTATTTCTTGGAAAGGTTTAATACTTTGCAGCTAATGTTCTTCCATGTATAAGAAAGGCTTAAGTCTTTGCAACAATCATTGTAATGGACTTATAAATCTATTTGTCACTGAAAAAATCGGTTTAAAGCCTGAGACTCAATATCTTGACTGGAGGCGGAGCCTCTAATAAGCCATTCCTATGCTCTGCATGGGAACGAGACAAATCGGAAATCAAAAGGCTATATTTTGGGAGATCAAAAACAGTAGCTTAATCTTGTAAGAAATAATATGGGAATGATAGGACACTATAGACGTATCACACCCAGTCGACTTACTGAATTACAAAATAATCCAGAGTCTATTGTTACCTATTTATTCTCCGATGACGAGGCATCTGAATCAGATGGGCGCTATCTCAATATTGACAAGACATGGCATGGTCTGCATTTTTTACTTACTGGATCGGCATTCCCAAACGATCCGCCTTTAACAAATGTTGTCATGGGCGGTACTCCACTAGGCGATCCAGAAAACCCAGATTTTGATTTTGGCCCAGCCCGCTTCCTCTCACCTCAAGAAGTACAAGAAGTAGCAAAAGAATTAAGCAAGATTTCCAAGACCGATCTGGAAGCCCGCTTCGATCCTTCAGCACTTTTGACAGCAGACGTTTATCCACATATATGGCAAGAAGGAAAGGAAGCACTAGAGTACATAACTGATTACTATATCTACGTGGTAGAGTTCTTTCAAGAAGCAGCTAAGTGTGGTGATGTAGTGTTGTTATACATATCCTGAGCTTTACATAGAATACACTTTAATTAAGCATTAATCCTCTAATTTACTGTCTGATACAATATTTTGTTTTCAACAAAGAAATCTCTTGCAAAAGCCCCTTCACGCGGTAGAATAACGAGATTTTGCAAGAGGTATTAATCATGAAACCATTTCTGTTTGTAACCGATTTAGATGACACCCTCGTATATCGCACAGTTGGCGATGACAGCGCTTTACCAGAACTAAATCAACTGCTGGAGAGACATCGCCAAGAATACGGTACTAAAATCGTTTATTCTACCGGGCGATCGCCTGTACTTTACAAAGAACTCCAAGCTCAAAAAAATCTTTTGCAACCCGATGCCCTTGTCCTATCTGTGGGTACAGAAATTTACCTTAATGGTACTGATACTCAAGACTCAGATTGGTCAGAAATCCTCTCTCCAGGATGGGAACGGGAAACTGTATTATCTATTACAAAAAAATATCCTGAGTTAGTTCGGCAACCAGATTCCGAACAGCGTCCCTTCAAAGTGAGTTGTTTTTTAGAACAAGAAGTATCTGCGAATGTTCTACCACAACTTGAAGCTGAGTTGCAAAAAGCTAAATTAAATGTAAAGTTAATCTACAGTAGCGGAATAGACCTTGACATTGTACCCCTGACCAGCGATAAAGGTCAAGCAATGCAGTTTTTGCGCCAGAAGTGGAAATTTGCAGTAGAACAAACAGTTGTCTGTGGTGATTCGGGTAATGATATTGCTTTATTTACTGTAGGCAACGAACGGGGAATCATTGTGGGGAATGCCCGAAAAGAGTTACTCCAATGGCACAATGAGCATCCCGCAGACTATCACTACCTGGCAAGAGGATTTTGTGCAGGTGGAATTATCGAAGGCTTAAATTATTTTGGTCTCTTGTAATGATTAGTTATTTAAAAGGTATAGTCGCTGGTATCCAAACAATTGGCGCTAATCGCGTGATTCTGACTCTGGAAGTGAATGGCTTGGGGTATGATTTGCAAGTTCCCCAACGCCTAGCAAACCAGTTACCAGAATCGGGAGGAGTAACGCAAATTTTTACTCATTTGCAAATTCGTGAAGAAGTGCCCTTTCTTTATGGCTTTGCTTCCCCAGCCGAACGCGATTTATTTCGCCACTTGCTGACTGTCACAGGTATTGGTGCGGCCTTAGCGATCGCCCTTTTGGACACTCTGGAACTACCAGATTTAGTCCAAGCAATTATCGCTGGCAATACACAAATCCTCATTCAGGCTCCCGGTGTTGGTAAAAAAATCGCCGAACGCATCTGTTTGGAACTGAAAAGCAAATTAGTCGAGTGGCGCAAATCAGCCGGGTTCTTCGTCGCCACAGGCGGGCCAGCCCCAGGAATTCTCGAAGAAGTGCAAATGACCCTCTTCGCCTTGGGATATACTGCTCATGAGGTCAGTCACGCCCTGCATGTGGTCAGCGAAGACATCGGACTACCCAAAGATGCTTATGTCGAAGACTGGATTAAACAAGCAATCGCTCATCTCAGTAGCGAACAAGTTTAATTGTCATTTGTTATTTGTCATTTGTCCTTAGTCATTAGTCATTTGTCATTAGTCCTTAGTTATTAGTTATTCTCCCCCCTCCTCCCCTTGCCCAATGCCCAATGCCCAATGCCCAATCCCCAATCCCCAGTCCCCAGTCCCCAATCCCCAGTCCCCAGTCCCCAGTACCCACCGATCCTTATACCTGGCTAGAAAAGTCCTTAGCAACAATTCATCGGGCGGACTGGTATCGCTCAGTACAACCGATTGATGGTCGTTCGGGTGCAACGGTGGTTTTAGCTGGGCAAGAGGTAATTAATTTTGCCAGCAATGATTATTTGGGATTGGCTGGAGATGAGCGGTTGATAACAGCTGCAACTGCTGCGATCGCTGAATTTGGAACTGGTAGTACTGGTTCGAGATTACTCAGTGGGCATCGGGAGTTACACAGGGAGTTAGAAGAGGCGATCGCATCTACCAAACAAACAGAAGATGCTTTGGTATTTAGTTCCGGGTATCTAGCAAATTTGGGTGCAATTACCGCCCTTGTGGGCAAACGCGATCTCATATTTTCTGACCAGTACAATCATTCCAGTCTGAAAAATGGAGCGATTCTTAGCGGTGCAGCAGTTGTAGAATATCCACACTGTGATACGGCAGTATTGAAAACTCAGTTGAGTCAACAGCGACAAAACTACCGACGCTGTTTGATTCTTACTGATAGCGTTTTCAGCATGGATGGCGATTTATGTCCGTTGCCTGCACTGTTGGCGATCGCTGATGAATTTAGCTGTATGCTGTTAGTCGATGAAGCTCATGCCACTGGGGTACTAGGAAAAACTGGCGCTGGGTGCGTTGAACATTTTGGATGTACGGGAAAGCCATTAATTCAAGTTGGCACTTTGAGTAAAGCTTTAGGTAGTTTAGGCGGGTATGTAGCAGGAAGTAGCGCCTTAATTGATTTCTTACGGAACCGCGCACCCAGTTGGATTTATACCACTGGACTTTCACCTGCTGATACAGCCGCAGCCTTAGCAGCAATCAAAATAGTGCAACAAGAACCGCAACGCCGCGCCCCATTGTGGAGGAATATACATTACTTGAAAACTTTGCTGCAACAGTTACCTAACCTGAAATTGCTGCCTTCTGAATCACCCATATTATGTTTTCAATTGCCTAATGCTACAGATGCGCTCAAAGCTGGAAAACAGCTAAGAGATGCTGGCATTTTTGCCCCAGCAATTCGTCCTCCCACAGTGCCCACAAGTCGAATCAGAATATCCGTGATGGCAACTCATGAAGCAGTACATATTGAAAAATTGGTAGCAGTACTAAAGGATATTAGCTGGCGACAGTAGGGTATGGGGCATAATAGACCTCTTGCATAAATCAAAAATAAGAAAGAACCCCACCCCGCCAAAGCTACGCTTTGTCTCCCCTCCCTGCTTGCGGGGAGGGGTTGGGGGTGGGGTGTTAGAGACTTTTGCAAGAGGTCTAATGAACGGAGTTCAAAGGTGGATGAACGGAGTTCCCAATCTCCAATCCCTTTTACAAAACTGGTAATTGATTAAACAAAATCCAATAAAAACCAAGCTGCTGGACTGCTTGGTTAAATTGTTCAAAATCGACAGGTTTGACGATGTAGCTATTCACCCCAAGCTGGTAACTCTCGATCATATCCCGATCTTCAGCAGAAGAGGTCAGCACCACAACTGGAATCATTTGTGTACGTGGATCGGACTTGAGTTGCCGTAAAACTTCTAATCCACTTATCCTTGGCAGTTTCAAATCTAGCAAAATGACTTTGGGTTGATTTGTCATGCTACGGTGGGCGTACTCTCCCCGACAAAAGAGAAAATCTAAAGCTTCGGCTCCATCTTCAAGTAGTTGAATATTATTGCCAATTCTACCGCGACGCAATGCTCTGATAGTTAGCTCGGCATCAGTAGAATTATCTTCAACTAACACAATAGAAATTGGTTGCTCTAAAGATGGGCCATTGGGCCGATCAATGGGTTGGTCACTCATGGGTTATATTTACCCTTGAAGGGTGAAATAAAAGGTTGCGCCTCGATCGATCGCTGCTTCTGCCCAGATGCGCCCACCGTGGCGTTGAATAATGCGCTGCACGATCGCTAGTCCAATCCCCGTACCTGTAAACTCTTGTTCGCGGTGCAGACGTTGGAATACTCCAAACAAATTATTGGCATACTGCATATTAAATCCTGCTCCATTATCTCTAATGAAATATACTTCTTCCCCATCCATAACCTCATAGCCCACTTGAATGTAAGCACGGGATTTGTAGCGGGTGTATTTAATTGCATTCGATAACAGATTTATCCAGACTTGTTTGAGCAGTGAAGGGTCAGCCTGACATATAGGTAAATCGGCGATCGCAAATTCAATCTGACGATCCTTTAAATCTGAGGCTAAATCACTCAGCACTTGTTGAATTATCTCATTTGGCAAGACGGGCTGCCGAGTCATTTCCTTACGATCTAGGCGGGATAGATTCAACAAATCGTCAATCAACTCACCCATGCGTTTGGCATTATCCCGCACAACTTTTAGATAACGATTGCCTTCCGCATCGAGTTGATCGCCGTAGTCTTCTTGGATCATTCTCGCAAAGCCAACGATCGCCCGTAGCGGTGCCCGTAAATCATGAGAAACAGAGTAAGAAAAAGCTTTCAACGCTTTGTTAGCAGCTTGTAATTCGGCAGTTCGCTGGATCACTCGTTCTTCCAATTCAGCATTGAGTTGACGGACTTCTGCCTCTACCGCTTTCAGGGCCCTGATATCGCGCATGATTGTAGAAAAATATTCCAGACTGCCATCTGTGGCTTTGTGAGCAACGATCATTTGGGAAACCGGAATTTCTCTACCATCACTCTCCAACAAAGCGGTTTCACCAACCCAGATCCCATTTTGGATCGCTGCCGGAATGCCTTGATTTTGGATAATCTCTAATGCCCACTGGGGATGGTAGTTGGGGATGGTCATGGTAGTTATATCTGCATCCAGTGGTATGCCTGCCAATTTTCTGGCTTGAGTGTTATTCCAAAAAACATTGCCTTGGGGAGTGGCCATGCCAATATGATCGGTGGATGCTTCTAGGATGGTAATTAGGCGATCGCGGTCTTTCTCGGCTCGTTGGCGTTCGGCAATTTCAGCCCGTAAGGATTCATTTAGTTCTGCCTGCTGCTTCAACAAACGGGCATTGTCAATGGAAATAGCTGCCTGTGTAGAAAGTAAACTGAAGATTTCAATTCGCTCTGGGGTAAAGGCGCTGGTGGTGAGATTATTTTCTAAAAGGACAATTCCAGTTAGTTTTCCCTGGTTTAAAAGAGTAGCACAAAGAATTGACTTCGATTGGTGCTGAACAATCCAGGGTTCAGATTGAAAGTTGCCCAATTGAGCAGCATTCTTGAGGATAACACTTTCTTGCGTGCGAATTACGTAATTAATCAGTCCAGTCGGCAAGTAAGGAGTGCTATCTGCTGATATCAATTCCAGGGGAATGGATTGCAAAACGGCTACTGTCTCATTGCCAATCGACCCCATCGCCTCAACCCGCCATTCATCTTGTGTTGGTAAAATCAGATAACCCGTTTGCGCTCCGGCATTCTCAATCAGGATGGTCATCAGTTTTGCCAGGAGTTTATCTAACAGAATTTCACTGGCGATCGCTTGGGAGGCTTTCAACACCGTTTCTAAATCCAGTATTTCTAACTTACTTGAAGTCGATTGTGTAGTGTCAAGTTGACGTGTTCCGGTTTTTTGCGATCGCAGTTCTAGCAGTTGGGGATAGCGTCTTTCTAAATCTTGGACTTTAGCGGTTGCCCCCCAGCGCAGGTAGCCGTACCTTGCCTCTTGCAGATAGGCTTTGGCGATTGTCATTCGATTGTTTGCCAGATAAAACTTTGCTGCTAGTTCGTTAGCTAGCGCCTCTTCTTGGAGGTATTCATTTTCTCTGGCCAGGGTAATGGCGCGATCATAGGCATCCATTGCTTCCACCGCTCGATCCAACACCCGATACCGTTCTGCTTCTACTAAGTACCACTTGTGTAGATAGTTCATCGGGGCATGGTATGCCCAATTTTGCATTTTTGCCTGATTTTCTACTACCCGCTGAAGCAACTCTGACTGTTTCAAGGCATCTGTGTCTGAATATACCGCAAGTCGGGACAGAGAATCATAGAACACAAAGATGGCAACCAATGCGGATCCGGTCATAGCTGGCAAATACTCTTGTGCGAGGACAGCATTTGCGTAGGCGTAGCCCGTCGCAAACATCGCCTGATTTGCATTGTCAAACAGGTAACACAGAAATAATTTATTCAGGTAAAAATAGAACAAACCTCCGTGAAAATTAGTTTGTTGCATTTGAGGTAGCCGGGTTGCTTCATCATAAACTTGACCCGATAAAATACCAGGATCGGGAACCTCTTGAATTAAGTTCAAAACAGTTTGCCCGCAAATCTCTATAAAATGAATGCCAGATGAATGCTTGATTTGTTTCAATAGCTGGGCATAACTGGTTAGGTGAAGTTGTAGTTCAGCCAAAGGTTGACCTACCACAAATGAATAACCACAGAAATGCATGGCAGCGTAGCCAGCAAACTCTAAATCGCCCTGCTTAATACCAATGTGATAGCATTCCTGGAGTGGCTTGAGGCTTTCTCTTAGATGTGTTTTCCAAACATTAATCTGGTTGTTAACCGGAAATAGGGTTCTGGCTTGAATGGGTTTAGCATCTAGGCGATCGAGCAGAATTAACGCCAGTTGACCAAATTGATACCCTGCCTCAATCTCAAATACAATTCCACAGAGAATAATCCCATAGGCGGCATAGGCAAAAGGAGCCAACATCATATTTCCGTACTCAATCAGCAAATCCACCATTTTAAGTACAATCAGCACAAATAGGGGAGGTACTGCCAAATAAGCTGATGCACACATACTTGTCAAAAGCTGCATTGCCGCCAGCATCTCTGGCTCAGACATCATTGGCAAGTTAGCTAAATCTTCAATGCGTCTGTTTGCTAATTTTGAGGCAGTTTCCGAGAGCGCTTGTTGAACATTCTCAGAGGTTGGCTGGAGGGGAAGGTGAACCCCTAATTGCTGAAGTAGCTGTAAAGCAATTTGAATTGCCTCTAGCAATTTACTTTGAGCAACACAAGTTTGGATCTTGACATCGTAGACTTTTAAGCTATCTAATAGGGTTCTGGCACGATCTAGTACCTGTTGGAACAGTGGCTCTACTTGCTCGATATTACCGCTAAGATAGGCTGCTTCTGCTGTGGCGCTATACAGGGTAAGGGTCAGTTCATAGTTTGTTTGCCAGCTATTTGTTGTCAGCAGCTCCAAACCAGTTTGCAAATATTGCCAGGCAGCTTCATAAGCGGCTGATGCCTTGGCTTTTTCCCCTGCCATCAGGTTTAACCGGGACAAATTATCCTGCTCGGATTGAGTTTTTATCAGTTTTCTGCCCAAGTTCAACTGGTTGGCGATCTCAAAAATCTTGTCTGCTAAGTTTTCGGAGGGAGTCATTTGCAACAAACATTGCCCCACTTGCCAATGAGTATTGCTTTGCTGGGCTTTCGGAAGGAGAGAATAAGCTGCTTGCTGAATGCGATCGTGAGCAAATTTGTATTCTATTGGGGGGCGATCGGGAAGGGGCACATCCAAGACAACAGATCTGTGGGCATTGCTCATGGGCAAAATCAACCCTTGAGCGATCGCTACTCCCAAAGCTTGCGCGGCTTCTTGTTGAGATAGTTCAGCCGCAAATGCCAGGGTTTCCAAATCAAAAGAGTTGCCAATGCAAGCAGATAGCTGCAACACTTGCTGCGTCTTTCCGTTGAGCTTCTGAATCTTACCTGCCATCAACTCTACAATGTTATCGGTAATTCCCCGATTCTGAATTAGTTCTATCGACCATCGCCATTTCTTTGTTTGGCGATCGAATTCTACTAGCCCTTCAGTGTAGAGAGATTTCAAAAATTCATTGATGAAAAAGGGATTGCCACCAGTTTTTTGTTGCACCAGTGACGCTAAGGGCAGGGAATTCTCTGGTTGGCAGTGTAATGTATCGGCAATCAGCTGATTGATATCAGGTAAACTTAATGCTGCCAGAGAAAGTTGGTTCACTACTGCTCCAGCTTGGCGAATTTCCTCTACCATCTGGATCAGGGGATGAGCTGCATTTACCTCGTTATCTCGGTATGCCCCCATTAACAACAATGATTGTTTCTCGATAGAGGTAGCTAGCAGTTGAATCAGCTTCAGCGAGGCATTATCTGCCCACTGGAGATCGTCTAAAAAAATGACGAGTGGATGTTCTGGCTGGGTAAAAACGCGAATGAAATTTTGGAAGACTTGGTTAAAGCGATTTTGGGCTTCTGTTGGCGGTAGAACTGGTACGTCTGGTTGATTGCCGACAATTAATTCCACTGTGGGAATTACTTGGGTAATGACGCGACTGTTTGAGCCGAGGGCAGTTAAGAGGTTGTCTCGCCACTGACACAGTTGTACATCCTCTTCAGTAAGTAATTGTTTGATCGGAGACTCAAAGGCTTGAGCGATCGCAAAGTAAGGAATATTGCGCTGATACTGGTCAAATTTGCCTGAAATAAAGTAGCCCCGTTGTTGCGTAATCGGTTTATAAATTTCCTGCACCAATGCTGACTTGCCAATACCGGAGTATCCTGCTATCAGCATCAGTTCAACTTGAGAAGAAGACAGTTCGTCCTTCTTACCTGCTACTCTAGCGATCGCGGCTAATAATTTCTCAATCTCCCTTTCTCTACCATAAAGTTTTTCTGAGATATAAAATTTATCAGAAATATCCTGTTGCGCTAACAAAAATGGCTCGATTCGTCCCGTATTTTCTAGCTGAATTAGACACTGTTCTAAATCAGTTTTAATTCCCCAGGCACTTTGATATCGATCCTCTGCTGTTTTAGCTAATAGTTTCAGGATAATTTCGGAAACGATCGCCGGAATTGCTGGATCGAGCGTATCTGGTGGAACAGGTTCCAAAGCCAGATGGTAGTGAATCAACTCCAGGGCATCACTAGATTCAAAGGGCAGCCGATGGGTCAATAGTTGATAGAAGGTAGCACCTAATGAATAAAAATCAGTTCGGTAGTCGAGAGAACGGTTCATCCTGCCTGTTTGCTCTGGAGAGATGTAAGCTAATGTTCCCTCTAATACGGTTGGATTTTTGAGAGTTAATGTCTCTCGCGATCGGGCAGTTGAAATTCCAAAGTCAATAAATTTAATTTGTTGTGTTTCTAAATTTAAAACAATATTTGATGGATTAATATCCTTATGAATAATATTTGCACTATGAATTTCACTTAAAATCTCAGCAATCCGAACAGCTAACTTCAGAAACTCGATTAAGGAAAATTTTCTTGTCGCGATAATTTTTGTTAAGGATTCGCCTCCAAAGTCCTCTAGAACGATCGCAAAAGTGCTTTGATATTGCTGCAAGTCGTAAGCCTGGATAACACCTTTCAATGATAAGCTGCGGGTAATTTCGTATTCCAGCTTATAGCGTGTGATTTCCTCTGGTGTAGGGTAGTCTTTCTTCAAAATCTTGAAGATTAAAGGCAAACGATCCCGTTCCCGAATTCCCCGATAGATCCGTGAATTAGCACTTTCATGGATTTTTGTCCAAATTTTATATTTAGGAATTTCCAGCATGGTTCAACCGCCTTCAATTCTTACATTCAGGAGCAAAGTAAGGTTGACTCACAAGCCAGATTATACAATAGTTAAACTCTTAATTATTCATTTATTTAGCTCAAGAACTCCAAGAAATAAATTATCCAATCAATATTGTGGAGTAGGCGTCTCGTCATTGGTATCAAGTTCAGGTATCAAGATGTCAATAGAGCGAGCAGCCATTCGTCGGTGACGTTGACGGATGCTTTAATCAAGCTCATCGAACAATTGACTAGTTATTTACCCCTGATTTACTCTAAAAAATAAGTTCCTAACTCTTTTATTCTCTCTACCCAACCTTTCATCTCATCAGCCACTTTATACTTCCATTGAAGTTGAAGTACTTCTCTAGTATGAGAATCATCAAATATAACTTTGTCTTTGTTTTCAAAGACTGGGGAAATAAATTCTACCTGAGCAGCCTGAGCAAACATTTTTGACACCTGGCTAATACTAAAATTTTCAGGCGCAGCAAGGTAGTGTCCTCCTTTGGAGCCAAATCGCGCTACCGCAATGTAGCAGTCTGCTAAATCTTCAACATGAATCCACGCCGTCATAAAATCTGGTGGAAATGGCTGATAGCCTTGGTATGGTTTCCCTGTAATGAACTGCTGAATTGCAAAATCCCAGAAACTGCCACGAGTTGGTGCTGAACCATACACTGATGAAGGATAGACAATCGAGGCGTTACCTCCATTGCTGATATATTCTGCTACTAGCACATCTTTCAAAACATTTACACCTACTAGTAAGTCAATACATACTAAATATTCGGGCAGTGTATATCCTTTTGGCGGAGGTATTTCTGTTATTCGTCCTCCATCGGCGGTAATCAAAGAGAAATTTCCACTGGTTGTAATTACATGAATATCTGGTGAAACTGCACTAGTACCGTATAAAGCGGCTTCTAATGCTATACGGTCTCGAGCGAATTGAGCTTCTTTGTTTGATTCTGGAGGCATGTGCCACGCTACATTAATTACTGTTGTAATATCATGCTTGCGAATTGCTTGTGCAACATCATTGCTGGAAATTTCTGGCTCTTGAGAGCGGATTATTTCTTTGCAGAAAGGCTTTATACCCTCAATATCACTACTCGGACGTACAAGTGCCAATACGGCAAAATCTTGTGTCTGAGAAAACTTTTGACACAGCGCTCCGCCAATATACCCGGCTGCACCTATAATCAAGACATTTTTAACAGAAAAGCTTTTTTCGGATGAAAATTCTTTGTTGTCTGACATATTTGAAAGTTGTAGCTAATTAAGGTTTTTATGTTTTTAAAATAGCGCTTAAGACAAATTAAATATCCGTTATCAGTAGAAAATAAATGCGTGGGGATTTTTATGTGTGTAACTAACTTACAATCTTTAGGTTGGCGATCGCAAGGCAGATAAATGCGAAATATTGACTTTTACCTTTGCTTTAACCCTTGAATTAGTCAAATTAGTGAAATCTATGTTTCTGTAGAGGTTTTATGAGTCTGATTCTTCCCAAACGTACTCTATCCCGTCGTCGGTTACTGCAAGTATCTGGACTTTCAGGGGTAGGTTTTCTTCTTGGTGGCTGTGGAACAGATTTGTTCTCAGATAATTTGCGGCAAATCTCTGAGCCACTAAACCAAAGTCTTGAAGCACTTCTGCTAACTCAAAAACCTATACCTGAATTTCCTGTCAGTGCCATAGAAGCAGATAAATTGCTGGTTAATACCTTTGATTTTACCCCGCAAATCGATCCGGCACAGTTCCGTTTAATAATTGATGGTGAAGTTAATAATGCGATGCAATTGAGCATGGCAGATATTCAAAAACTTCCTTTGACTTCAATGGTAATTCGCCATGTCTGTGTTGAAGGCTGGGCTGCGATCGTTCAATGGGGAGGTGTGCGATTACGAGATTTAGTAGCGCTGGTACAGCCGAAGTCAAACGTCCGTTATGTCTACTTCAAATCTGCGGATGGCTACTATGAAAGCTGGGATCTTGCTTCTGCCATACATCCCCAAACTCTCATGGCTTATCAAAAGAATGGACAACCTTTATCAGTAGATAATGGTGCACCCATGCGCCTAGCATCCCCAATTAAACTGGGCTATAAGCAAAGCAAGTGGGTAACTCAAATTACATTCGTCAGCAATTTATTACCCACTAAAGGCTATTGGGAAGATCGAGGCTATGAGTGGTTTGCAGGGCTATAAAACAGGCAAAAAGCTAATCTAAATCGGGTTCAACACCTAGCGATCGCAATTGTGCTATCAACCGTTCAGCCCGTTGTCTTTCTTGTTCAGCTCGTTGACTTTCCTGTTGGGCTCGTTGAGTTTCTTGTTCTGTAGAAGTCAGTAGCCAGCAGCCTGTCCAATCATACCACCGTAACCAGGGCTGTTCTACATCTTGATAGCGTCCCTGCCAGACACCCAAGCCTAATTCTAGTTCTGGTATCCAGAAGCGTGACTCTGACAGTGTTATCTCAGCATAACGACCACCGTCTAACTTAAATACCCTTAACTCATATTTGTAGCGATCGAATACTATATAATAAGGCACACGCAAAATCTGCTCATATACTTCCCACTTTGCTGATGGTTGCTTGATATCCCGCAATGTTTGCCCTAAGTCTTCCTTTTCACTACCTGGAGACAGCAATTCAACCACAATAAAAGGCTGAACTCCCTCTTGCCAAAGGACATAACTTAAGCGTAAATCTCGTTGTTCATAGAGGCGGGAAACACCTAAAACAGCAAACCAATCTGGTCGCTTATACCACAGTGGACGGCGCGGATCGTAATAAAGATTCAGATCGCTAGCAACAAATATCTCGTCGCTTGGATAATTTGGGGGACGAAAGGTTTCGTCTAACAGACGAGGTTGCAATAAATGAAACTGATCGGGCAAACCAGGCTCCTCTGGGTCTTCACTAGGAAGATCGTACATGGTTGGCAATACATCTTTTGGCGATCGCGGCGGGTCGGTTTGATACATCATAAAGCAATCCTGATGATGAAACTCTCAGTTCTATTATGATTTAATTGTTTTTGAGTAACTCAACACCTTGCAGAACGCGGCAGCATAAATTTCTCGCCTTCTGCTGCAAATTTACCACGAACCATCAGCACGGTTTCATCAAATGTATGGGTGAATGCTTGCACATCTTTAACATCCAGAAGTTCTGGACTAAAGTAAATCACTACTTCTTCAATGGGTTGAGGTATCTTACTAAGAATATTCTTCAAAGTACATATCTGCGTTGTCACTAAATCGAAAAGATGAAGTCGGTTATCTTCTATCTCCATACAGGCGATTAAATCTAAATCTTCTGCATAGTATAAGGGACGACTTCCTTCATTGACACAGAACACAGGTTTTTCGTTGACTACGCCAACTATATTAGAGACAGGAATGCGTGTTTCTAAAAGTCTGTGTAGCAAGGTGTAATCTTTAGTATTGGTAAAATCCAGTATTCTGAAGCTATCAGTGCCACCTGTGGAGTTACATTTAATTTTGAAGATGTGTTCTTCGACAACACGAAAGCCAAAAGGTAAGTAAAACTCCGGTTGTGGTGTCGTCAGTACCAGGGTTTCATAAAAGCGATCGCGATCGCAATACCCTAGTACTTCTTGCATCACTTCCCGGTAATACCCTCTCCGGCGAAATTCTGCACGGGTAGCTACTCCATGAACTCCTCCGACAGTGAGCCTTTGTCCCATAATTTGCATGGGAATTTCTAACACTCCCACATGGGTAATAGCTATATCATCATGAAAGCGAATAAAGGGAGTTGAAGCTGTTTCCCAGGATGCACCTAGTTTTCTTGCACATTCTGCTAAACTGCTGAGTCCGGGAAATGTGACTTCCATCAAGTCAAAAAGCTTATCGCTTAAGCTGGGATCGGCAGAAAATGACTGTTTGAAACGATACTGGCTCATAGTTCAAGTATTACAATCAATTCAGTAGAGACTACAAAATCAATTCCAGCAAATCCAGAAAAAATAAATGAGTAATGAGTAATAAGTAATAAGTAATGGGTATTACTCATTACTCATTACTCATTACTTCAAATAAGACTAACCCATATTTCTCGCCAGTAGGCAAAAAGCCAATTCCTCGATAAACTGCTTGAGCTGCTTGGTTATTATCACCTGTAAACAGGATGGCACGTTTTACTAAGAGCGATCGCGCATTTATAGCCGTCCCCAGTCCCCAGTCGCCAGTCCCCAGTCCCCAGTCCTCAGTCCCCAGTCCCCAGTCCCCAGCTATAACAATGAACCTGCTACCACACTTTTGGCGTAGCCTTTACACCGCAGTGCTGGCGGTGTCCACAACCGAAAAGTATTGGGTGCAAATTTATACTTTTGAGTTCTTGATAGTTTCCACTACTGCATAAGTTGAAAAATCACCCAAGAAAAGCTTACGCATAATTGAATAATTGATGATAAGTTTGTAGATAATATATGAAATCAATAATGCACCTATTACCCTAATTCCTGGAGATGCGAAGATTGGGTAACTTTTAATAGTTATTTGTATTGGTTGATGCAAATACATAATGAGCATAGAAGCACTACCAAGTTCGCGTAGGGCATTTCCTATGTAAGATTTATTATGAAGTAGTACCGCTAATTGCTGTGTAATAATAATACCAGACAAAGCTATGATTACATTAAACATTAATACACCATAAGTGGCATTTTTCATATTAAAATTGAAATACAGCAAAGACCCAGTATCTAGTAAAAAGGCAGCCAAAAATATTATTATTACTAATATCAATATCCTCGAATTAATTAATAATGATTTAGCTGCCATGTGTCCTAACCAGTAAAACGGAAGTGCCATTGCAACCACATTAATATTCCAAGGAAAAATAATATTTTTAAATAAGTAATAATTAATCATTGCTAAACAATAACAGCCAAGAATAATTTTTATCATCAGCCAATTATTAGAGCCAAACTTTATATAGATCGGGTTATATAACTGCTGCGTAAGAAATAAACAAGTTACAAACCAAAATACACCAAACCAAAGCACCAGATTTGCTCCACCATATAATTGTTTCCAAATTATCATCAATGTATATATGATAATTTGATCTATCGGCAATAACTTTTTTTGCTGCAAACTGTCAATTATCAATGGTAAATACTGGAGTAGAGTAAATAAAAAAAGAAACGAAAAGTAGGGTACTAGAAGATGAAGTATTTTTTTCTTAAAAAAAGTAGAGTAGTCAGTTTTTTCTTTATAAAGATATCCACTGATAAAGAAAAAAAGCGGCATATGAAACCAGTAAATATATTTCGATACCGGGTTGACTATATGTCCTACAACAACTGTAATTATGGCAAGACCTTTCCAACAATCAATCCATTCAATTCTTTCTTTTACTATACGAGCAACTATTTCTGATTTTACCATTTTAATTATTTTTTCCTAAAAAATTAAGGCTAATACCATAGATTTTTTTATAAAAAAATAAATTTTGCCTCACAATTATATTATTTTCTAATTACTTTGCACAAAATTGTTAGAAGTTGTAAATCATAAGGCTAACAGTATTTATGATAAAAATCAATTAATAAAAATATGCACTAAGATTATTTATTCCCTTGGATATACTTATTTAGATTATGATAAATTACTGAGGACTTAACGAAGTACAAATTTCTATACAATTGCAAAAATCCCTTTATTGCAAAGATACCTAGTAAAGAAGTATGCAGTTTTCCCCATTTTCACCCTCAAAGTAGTCAGCAGTCATTTCTACCAGGTCAATCACTCCCTGGAATTGGTCTTCACTGCCGATAGGGTACTGGAGTAATACTGCATTTAGTTGCAAGCGATCGCGTATTCCCTGTACTACACGAAATGGGTCTGCTCCCGTCCGATCCATTTTGTTGATGAACGCCAAACGCGGCACACGGTAGCGCTTCATTTGCCGATCCACGGTAATGGACTGGGACTGCACACCCGCCACGGGTTGGGGGTTAGGTTTTTCGTGGGTCTTTCCAGATGCAGACAAACAGTTGATATTTGCCCTAGCTGACGTTTAAAATAGGTATTCAAGCGGAGGAAATGAAAGCTTGAAATTGATATTGGTAGCTCCTGACTCTTTGTTGTGTGCAGCCTTTCAACAGCATTTTAATTACTTACCCAATGTAGAAATAGTGAATAACTATTTCGAGTAGTTGCCTGATTTTGATTGTATGGTCAGCCCTGCTAACTCTTTCGGAATGATGGATGGTGGCATAGATGCGGCAATTATCCGTTTTTTCGGTCGTTCCTTAATGGCAAGAGTCCAGCAGCGCATTCTTGAAGATTATTTGGGCGAACAGCCTGTGGGAACATCAATGATTGTGGAAACAGGCCATCACAAACATCCTTTTTTGGCTCATACTCCTACCATGCGAGTTCCCATGATTATTGCTGGGACAGATATTCCTTATATTGCGATGTGGGCGATGCTGTTAGCAGTTCGACACCATAACCAACATGCTAGACAAAAAATTAACACCATTGCTTGTCCTGGATTGGGTACAGGAATAGGACGAGTGCCATATACTGAATCCCCAGAGAGTTAGTACTCGTCATCGCGGAGGATGAAGCCGGATTCCTTGTTGAGGAACCCGGCAAGCTGCTTTATCAAGCCCCTCAAGCGGTTAAATTTATGCTCAACAAGTTTGTCAGTTGAATTGTGTCTGTAT
>NZ_JAVRBQ020000068.1:0-110079 GCF_034531215.2 Nostoc sp. ChiSLP03a | reverse complement strand
TAATGTGAAGTTGCACATATCTTGATCCCCCTAAATCCCCTTAAAAAGGGGGACTTTGATAGATGTTTTTCCGGTTCCCCCCTTTTTAAGGGGGGTTAGGGGGGATCGAATTCTATGCAGCTTTATAAAAAATTGGTATTACATCAGATTCTGGCGGAGAAGGATTTATACCTGGAATGCTTAACTGTCCAGTTTCATAGGCGTAGAGGTTGGTAATATCTGCTTGGGTTCCCTCAATACGTGAAGACAGCACTGCCTCCCGGCGAATAAATGGACGGATAAGAAGATTAGGATTGGGCATAGTACGTCCTAGTCCTGCAAGTTCACCCAAGGCTCGATCGGCATCAGAAAGTGTGCGCCAAATTTCTGTATCGAGTTCTAACACTGGTGGTAAAGGGTTGGGAACAAAAGCAAAACAAGGATTTTCTCCTTGTATGATTTGCACTAATCGACCTGTTGGGCTATTTTGAAAGTATTCTGGCTTCATACGGTATTGCTATTTTCTGTGCCAACTATTTATTGGTAAAAAATCTTGTCCCTGCTTTTCTTCAAAGTTCCCCTTTAAATGCTTTGTCCAGAATAGAAGGTATAAGTGCATCAAGTTCTTTCATCGCCTGTTCTCTAAGTTGTTTCATTGTGTCTACTTTGGTTTGGAGTTCATCAAGGTAGGCGACGATGCGGTGTTGTTCGGACAGAGGTGGGACTGGAATTGAGAAAGAAGCAATATGTCCCTGATTAATTTTCCATATACCAGAGGTTGTTTTAGCAACTTCAGTTATTTTTTCTCGCATTAGTGGATTATTCCACCAAGCTACAAAAAATGAGGGCAAGATTTTATGGCTATCTAAAGGGACTAGGATAAATAAATCAGGAAATATAGTTCCTTCTGCAAACTTCTTAACAATCCCTGCTTGACCAACTAAATGTTTGCTACCATTTCCACGAACGATAAAAACATCTTCAGCTTTGACTAAATATTGTTGTGCTTCTTCGTGACTCATTGGTACTGGCTTAGAGTCAGTGCAATCTATCTGACCATCTCTGATTGCAGATAACCTTATGCACTTAATTCCTGATAGTTGCTCAGTTGCCCTGATGGATTTTCCATTCTTAAGATTTGTACGTCCTACTAACTTTTCTATAGAGATACTACTTTCTATATAATTATCAAAAATTTTTCTAGCAAGATTTTTATAAATCAAATTACTTTCCTCAAGTGCTTTTTGACGTAGCGATCGCACTTCCTCAATCTTCCCCACCAGTTCCTCAACCCGCATCATAATCCGGCGTTGTTGCTCTAGCGGGGGTGGGAGTTCTGGCAGTTCTTCAAAACTACCATCTTGTCGTTTCCTCACAACCTCCAAAAAGTTGCTGATAGCCGACTGAATCTCACTATCAACCATTGGCACTAAAATCTTCATCAATTTTTGACCATTGACGTTAGGCTGTGCAGAGCCTTCCTTTTCATCTAAAATTTGTGTCCAGTAAGCATCAGATTGAAAAAATGAATAAAGATACTCAGGTTCTACCAGTGGTTTTGGGCGAATTCGTATCAAGTAGGAAGCAAAAACAGCGTATGGAGCTTCTTTAACAAGATGTGTTTTTCCAGTTGTTGCACCAGTTCTTGCAAACAAAATGTCATTAGGGTAGATCAGATACTTTTCTGGCTCATCACATTTGCAATAGGGTACAGTATCCCAATTGATTCCACCATCTTTTAAATCAGTAATCCGAACAAATTTTGCTCCTATTTCTTCAATTGACGCACTAGCGGTAAAACCGTATTGTGGATTTTCGGCAAGTTTAGAAAGAGCTACAGATGGGTAGTATAATTGATTTAAAGTATTAAATATAATAGTTGAAGCAGCCCGAACAATTACTTCTGCTGAAGTCTGCTTAAATGTCAGTTTTAACATAGATAAGTATTAATATCACCAAGCGAATCTAACCTTCCAACATCCTCTTAATATCTGCCATAATTTCAGATATTCGCCTATCTTTATCTAAGATATCAGCCACCAACTGCTCAGGCGGTAAATGCTCAAAATCCTGCTGACTATTCGGGTTTTTGCGGTCAAGATTATAAATCGCCCAGTAAATAGCATCTCCTTTCGCTTTCTCATCTTTAGCAATCTCGCGCTGAATTTGCTCCGCAGTTTGAGCTTTTTTAACCTCATCCTTAACTATCTGAATCTGATTTTTAATCTGTGCAATATCTTTGGATGGTGAAAAATCCAAAATTGAATTCTGCAAACCTTGGATTTTCTCTGCTAATTCCTTGACTGTCTTTGCAAGTTGATTAGCTGTTTCCTCTGCTTTCTTACCAGCATCCCAATGAGGCGTTGCTTCTTTTATTGCCTGTTTATAAGCTTCCCTAAAGTTATATTTATAAGCTTGTTCATTCTCTTCTCGGTTCTTCCACCATGCCACACATTCAGAAAAATCTTCATCCTGTATCGGCTTAGTTTTCGTATAAGTTTTCCGTCCTTCTGGCAAAGGTAACTCATAGTACCAAATCTCATCCGTTTGTCCAGAACGGTCAAAAAATAACAAATTTGTAGGAATGCCAGTATAAGGCGCAAATACCCCATTAGGTAAACGGACAATGGTATGCAGGTTAAAATCCTTGAGTAAATCTTCTTTGAGTTTGGCGCAAGTATTATCCCCAAATAGCACCCCATTAGGAAATACTACTGCTGCGCGTCCTGGTTTCGATCTTTGTCTGAGACGACGCATAATCAACTGAAGGAATAACAACGCCGTTTCCTTGGTTTGTCTATCTGGGGGAAAGTTATTTTTAATTCTGTCTTCCTCCTCACCCCCAAACGGCGGATTTGTGAGAATCACGTCTACCCAATCCTTTTCACCCATCTCCGAAAGGGTAAACCGCAGACTATTTCCATCATCAATATCGGGATATTCAAAGCCATGTAACAGCAAACTCATGTGCGCTAACATCAAAGGCAAGGATTTTGCCTCACCGCCAATAATGCTTTTTTGTAATATCTGCCAATCTTGGGCGCTACAATTCTTTTTCAGGTATTCATACGCCTCCACCAAAAAACCACCTGTTCCGCAAGCAGGGTCAAAAATGGTTTCTCCCAGTTTCGGTTCCATCACCTGCACGATAAACCGCACTACCGGACGCGGGGTGTAAAACTCTCCCGAATCTCCCGCAGCGTCTCGCATTTCCTTCAGCATGGACTCATAAAGGGTGCTGAGGAGATTCACTTCTTCTGATTTATCAAAGTGAATATCATTTACCTTATTCAGCACATCCCACAGCAAAGTCCCGCTAATCATGCGGTTAGTGACATCTTTGAACACCTTGGCGATGACATCAGCGCGATCGCGTCCCGTTTTGCTTTTGAGATTCCGCAAATAGGCAAGCAACCCTGCACCTTTCGTGCCATCAGGTAAAATTGCCTCATCATTGTTGATGAAACTTTTCAGGCGATCGCCCATAAAATTTTCATTAGCAGCCCAATCCCGCCAACGATAAGGCGACTGAATTGTTGGTTTATAGGATATTCCCTCTAATTCTGTTTCCACCTCATGCAGTTTTTCGGAATCATCCAAAAGTTTCAAAAACATGATCCAAGTCAACTGGGGAAGACGGTCTAATTCTCCATTTAATCCCTTATCCGTCCGCATGATGTCACGCGCTGACTTAACCACGCTACCTAATTTTTGGGCTGTAGTGACGGGTTTCTCGTTTTGTTTGCTAGTGCGTTTGGGCATGAATATTTTAGTGCAACTATCATTATATTTAGTGAGTAACTGAAAATCAAATAATATTCGTTATTCTTGGTGATACAGTAATTTTTCTAATTGTTCAATATCATCTTTGTAAGATACAAAAATACTATTCTCCCTAAAAAAACTTGTTTCTCTTAAAAAATTGCTTTTATCCTTATCATTTAAACTGATAAACCACAATTTTATTTTACTCTCAGAAATACCTTCATATTTATCTAGTAAAAATTCCTTATGATTACGCAACTGATTAATTGCCATTTTCCTTGAAGAAGAGTTCGTTGATAATATTTTTATTTCCACCAGCCATTCTTCATTGTTACTCATCGAAGCTCTGATATCCCACGGATTATTATTTTTATAATCATGGGTATAAATATTTGTAGTTTGAGGAAGAAATATGTTATCCTCAACACCAAATAGTTTACCTGGAACATACTGATTATTAAAATTCATTATTAGGTTTTTTATTCTTGACTCTGATTCTTGAATCAGATACTTAACCCTTATAGAAATCGGTAGATTTGCCTGTCGAATCTCTGGAAGATATTTTACCTGAAAATTATTATCTTGAATATTTTTTTCTAGTAAATCAAGAAAATCATTCATAATGCTTGATATTAGCGTTATGACTTCGTTAACTTCTAGACTAACAGCATAATGAACTATTTTATTTCGATACTTTGTTAGTTCATCAATATTACTTCTTAGTGCGCTTATTTTAGATAATTCACTAATATCTAGCATAATTGCGGCACGCTCTACTGCTTTTTCAAAACCAACTGAGAATGCAGGTTTTTCTTGTTCAAATAAATCTAGTACAGACGCTTCAATTGTTTGAGGTTGATTACGCAGTTTAGCCAGTTTTTCTACTGCTGTATCTATATTTTCAAATATTAGATATTCATTAGTTTGAACGAGTAGCTGTTTGATCCCAAGTTCAATGCCATGATGAATCCAAATAACTGCTTCTTTGAGAAGCCAGCCATCTTGCTTTCTTTGCCCCTCTCCCCATAATTCGTAGCCTCTCTTGAGAGAATGGTAACAATTTTCAACTAATCCTATGCGTAAACTTGGTGGATTTTGATTCATTTAATACTCCATAAATTGAATTCTATAGTTGGCTAGGATTAAACTTTTATGCACTATACAAATATTCCTGTAGTTGATTCACCGCTTCCCTCAGTTCTTGAACTCCACCAAACCTTTGAGCGATTTCAGCCACATTGCCATATTTATCAAACTCGCGGTTAGCCTTAAATGTGGTTGGGATATTAAACTCATCAACTCCTTTGTCTGCATACTTGTCCAAAATAATCTCTAAAATTGCCCTAGCATCTTCCCCATATTGTTCAAAAAAATCAGCCTGACGACGACGCAAGCTTTCAGCCCTCTGCTTGCAAGTCAGCACTGGAGCATCAAAGGCAATATGACATAGTAAATCAAAAGGGTCAGCTTCGGGAAGCTTAGTAACTTGTTTTAACTCATCAAAATCAATATCCCTATCCGCTAACAACTCAATAATCTCTGAACGCTGTTCTGGATCTGCCCAGCATTGCTGTATTTCTATAGTGGAACGATACAGGATACGAACTTGTTCTCTGGTGTAGTCAATTAATCGAGGCAAGCGCAGTTGATTATCTGGATTTAAATCATAAATTCTTTCTTCAACAATCTCTTCGCTTCCCCCGTCAGCGTAATATTTCCGAGGTAGTATGTCATCATCATCTGGAAGTCCTGGAAATCCAGACCTTTCATCGTCTTCCAAGTCGTCTGCTTCCTCTTCTAACTCTTCTGACTCTAATTCCTCTTCATGTTCAGAGAGTATTTGCCCATTATCATCTATCTCTGATTCATTAATCAGGGCGGGTTCTCCATCAAAATCTCTATCCTCAAACAACACCGTGCTATTGGTGTAGTCGAGTATATTAAACGACCGTTTACCCCGTTCTTCTCGTACACGGGTTCCTCGCCCAATAATCTGCTTAAAGTCTGTCATTGAACGAATAACACGGGCAAGCACAACATTTTTACAGGTGGGAATATCTACCCCTGTTGTTAGCAACTTAGCAGTAACAGCAATAATGTGAGTTTCATCTAAGACATCTTTAAATTTGTAGAGATGTCCTTTACCCACATCACCAGCATCAGATGTAATGCGAGTTATATAGTCAGGATTTGTTTTGGTGATATCGCTGTTGAGGTTGCGTAATTCCTTGATCATTGCCTTAACGTGTTCCTCATCCACGCAAAAGACAATAGTTTTGGCATAGCGATCGCCACTTCTCAAAAAATCAGTAATGTGTTGTGCGATCGCTTTTGTCCGTGCTTCTCTCACTAACTTCTGCTCAAAGTCTGGAGTGAGATAAACTTCATTGGGAATTGTTCTTCCATAACGGTCAATCTGTCCAGCGTTAGGTCGCCATCCTTCGCGATCAGAACGGGTAGTAATCCGATAAACTCGATAGGGAGCTAAGAAACCATCATCAATCCCTTGTTTGAGAGAATATGTATAAAGGGGATTGCCAAAGTAGCGATAGGTATCAACGTTGTCATCCCGTAGCGGTGTTGCTGTAAGTCCTAACTGATACGCAGGTTCAAAATGTTCTAGAATTTGTCGCCAGTTACTTTCATCCCTGGCGCTACCTCGGTGACACTCATCAACAATAATCAAGTCAAAATAATCAGGATTATATTCTCTGTAAAGTCCAAAACTATATTGTGTATCACCAATAGCTTGATAAATAGCAAAGTAGAGGTCACGTCCTTTTTTCGCTTCCCCCTGAATTTTGTAAATTTTCTCTTGATTAAAGGCAGAAAAATCCTTATTCATGGGATCATCTACCAAAATATTCCGATCTGCCAAAAACAGAATTCTAGGAGAACGAGATTCTCCAGAAGTATTCCACTCCAAACTTGACAGTTTCCAAGCTATTTGGAAAGCAACAGTAGTTTTACCCGTTCCCGTTGCCATTGTTAGCAGTAGGCGCTTTTGACCTTTGAAAATTGCCGCTAGTGCAGCATTAATAGCATTTCGTTGATAGTAGCGCAGTGGTTTATCTGGAATTGGATAAAACGGAGTTAACAGTTTTTCTGCTATGTTCTCTCTAATTTGCTCCTTTGCTTCCCCAGTTAGTCGTCGCCAAAGTTCATCAGGAGTGGGAAACGATTCCATCACATCAGACTGCTTACCTGTGATGAAATCAAACTCTACAATTCCTTGTCCGTTAGTCGAGTAAGCAAACTTCACCCCTAGAAGATTGGCATAGTCTATTGCCTGTTCCAGTCCCTCATCAGGAGTTTTGTGTTTCCTTTTCGCCTCTACTACCGCTAAGGGAAATTCTCCGTTATACAGCAGCAAATAATCTGTAAACTTCCGTTGACCACGAGGTTGGCGCTTATTTTTCGGGCGAATTTTGCCATTAGTGAAGTAATACTGCTCAGTATAATCGTGAGGCTCTTTTTCCCACCCTGCATCTCTTAGTTTTGGCTCAACATACTTACGGCAGGTATTAGCTTCATTGCTCATTGCTTGCTATTTTACTAGTTAGTTTTCTAACTTAACACCTAGTTATGTCTACGCACAAAAAAATCATATTACCCTTGTTATTGAAGATGCAAATAATACTTGAGCGATAATCAGCGATCGCACTGCTTTTCTACATACATCGTGGCTCATAATATCTTTAATATAGTCACGAATCGTGAGTAAACGTGTTACTCAGATCAAGTAAGGTCATAGACATCATTCGCCCAAGGGCTGAATATAGAATCGACGCGCTCAGTGAAAAGCCCTTGGAGCCGATGGAATACTGTAAAAGATGGGTTGATATGTCCCCCGATGACCGGGGGTACAGAAAAGCCTGCATAGCCGCTCTCGCCGAAGCAACTGGGCTGAGTCCAAGGACTATAGGTAATTGGGGTTCTAATTTCGAGAAGCGCCCCAATTATGCAACGCATATCTTACGCATGGCTGATATGCTCAACCAAATCAAAAAAATAGTCCTACCCCCTGACTTTCCTCAACAATAATTTACTCGTGAATCGTGACTAAAATACTTGTGCTAAGAGCAGATATTTCTTAAGTTGAGGTCAGCAAGTATGGGTTTTGGGTGCAGTAGCTAGGTGTCTTCACAATTCCCTGCTGCTGTAACCCTTACTAACTTACGAACGCCCAAGATGCAAACTGGGAGGCAATCCCATCAAAATAAACATCAAATTGATATCCTCTGTCAGTTGCCCCTGGAACCGATGGAGTATTGTCGTCGTTGGGTTACTCACGAACCAGGACGTAATTATCGCAAAGCTTGCATTAATGCGATCGCGCAAGTTACGGGGACAAGTCCCAAAACTGTAAAAGACTGGGGAAGAAATTTTCGCTACAGGCCCAAATACGTTACCCGAATTTTACGGCAGGCTGATTTAATTAATCAATTTAAACAGCTTGTTACTCAAGGACTTATCAATTTACCTTCAGACTTTACCCAGGAATAATTTAGTCGCTAGTCGCTATCAGTTACTCTAAAAAACCATTGCAATGACTGCAAGGTTTCTTTAACCTTGACATACAGATTATCTTTTAGACGTGAGTGATGGTAGCAACAGCAGAACATCAAATGGATTCAATTTCGACATTTGATATTACAAAATATCCCTTATTCGATGTCATGAAGGACATCAAAATTGGACGCATTCAACTACCAGATTTTCAGAGGGATTGGGTATGGGACGATACTCATGTGCGTCGTTTGCTGGCAAGTATATCGCTGGCTTACCCTATTGGCGCAGTTATGATGTTACAGCAAGGTATCGAGCGCCAACAATTTAAACCGCGTCTGCTTGACGGTGTAATAAATGCTGCAATTCAAACGCCGAATTTGCTTGTGCTTGATGGTCAGCAAAGATTAACCACTTCTTTCATGGTGCTGCTATCTGAGCAACCCGTCGTTATCAAAGACCCCAAAAGCCAGAAATTGGCGAAAAAATGGTATTACCTAGATATTCAAAAATGCCTTGAACCAGAGTGCGATCGCAAAACCGCCATTATCGCTTTACCCGAATCGAAAGTTATGCGAACTCGAAACGGCGATTTTATTGACTGTTCAACTCTCGAAAACGAGTATGAAGCACTTTTATTTCCGTTATCCAAAGTATTCTTTTTCTCTGAATGGCGCAGCAAGTTTTCCAAATATTGGCAGTACGATTCTCAAAGACTCGAACTAATTGACACTTTAGAATTAGAAGTTATCAAGAAATTTGAGCATTATCAAATACCAGTCATTCAACTACGTGACTCATTGCCAAAAGAGGCAGTGTGCCAAGTTTTTGAGGATACTAATACAACCGGATGCGACCTCAATTTCTTCGATTTAATGAGTTCGAGTTACTGCGTGGGTGATTTTAGCCTTCGAGATGATTGGAAATACCGCGAAAATCGCTTTCAAACATTCAAAGTTTTGCGGAAAGTTCGTAGTACCGACTTTATGCAAGCTGTTACCCTAGTAGCTGGTTACGCTCGAAGAACCGAAGCAGCTAAACAGGGTTGGAATTTAGATAAATTACCTGGTGTTGCTTGTGGTCGTACCGAAGTACTAAAATTAACAAAAGAAGAATATCAAATATGGGCTGACCCAGTTAATAAAGGTTTTGAAGAAGCGGCTCGTTTTTTACGCGGTCAAAAAATCTTTGATGCTGATGATATTGCTTGTCCTATCCAGTTAGTTGCTTTAAGTGCAATTTTGACCATTATTGGCGATCGCTCTCGTTCGTTTCAAGTACGTTCCATGTTAGAGCGTTGGCTGTGGTGCGGGATGTTTGGTGAAATTTATACCCACTGGCACGATTCCCAAGCTGGACGCGATATTGTCGAAGTACCAGCATGGATTGAAGGTGGTTCCGTTCCCTTTGGTATCACGCAAGCAAATTTCTCGTTTGAACGACTTCTTAGCGTCAGAAAGCGACTTGGCGCAGTTTATCAGGGATTTGCGGCATTACTACGACGTGAAGGCGCAGTAGATTGGATTACAGGCGAGGAAATTAACGACGTTGTTTATTTTGAAGAACAAATCGATTCCCACCACATCTTTCCCGTAGCATGGTGTCGTAAACAAAGTATTGATCCTAAAAAATATAACTGTTTAGTTAATCGCACTCCTCTAAGTGCCAAAACCAATAAAAGAATCGGCAGCAAAGCACCTTCGGCTTACCTCAAAGAGTTCGAGCTACATGGAACTGCGGTAGCTAGCTTGGATGAAATAATGCGATCGCATCGCATCAAACTAGAAATTTTACGCAACGACGACTTTGAAATATTTTTCCAAGTAAGAGCAAAAGCATTAATGGA
Organism: Nostoc sp. ChiSLP03a; assembly: GCF_034531215.2. Lineage (NCBI taxonomy): Bacteria > Bacillati > Cyanobacteriota > Cyanophyceae > Nostocales > Nostocaceae > Nostoc > Nostoc sp. ChiSLP03a. The sequence goes on along the minus strand of NZ_JAVRBQ020000068.1, from coordinate 99,980 downwards.
ACTAATTGGGAAAGCTATGGGCAAAAATTTAAGCCTTGAATTAGTTGAGGATACTGATGGGAATAGTTACAGGCTAGATCCAGAAATCATCACCAAATATTAGGTAATTAGCAGTAAAGTCAAGACTTCCAAGCCAACTCTATTTCTCAGCAGATGCAGACTCTTGTTTTTTCAACCAATCCTTAATAGCATCTTCCAGCGCTGCCGTCTGGGTTAGTTCCAAACGAGCGCAGGCAATCTCAAATGCAATTTTTAACTCTTTAGGGATTCTTCCCCTAACTTCTCTTGTTTCTTCAGTCATCCCAGCACCAAGTCCCTGTCCGGGCTTAATTTTTGCATAGTATATTAACAAAAATGTATTTGCGCTATTTAACTCTTGCGCTCTTGCGTCATTAAGCTCATAATTAAATTGGGTTATTAATTACAACAATGCTTACGTGCATCTATGAGCGTGATCACGATTCAATGTCGTCTAGTTGCAGATGACGAAACCCTCCGCCATCTTTGGGAATTCATGGCAGAGAAAAATACGCCCTTAGTCAATGAAATATTGGAACGATTAGGAAAACATTCTGAATTCGAGATATGGGTTAAAACTGCAAAAGTTCCCAAAACTGCGATCAAAGAATTGTGTGATTCCCTCAAAACCCAAGAACCATTTATAGGTCAACCAGGTCGTTTTTATACGTCTGCAATAACCTTAGTCACGTATATATACAAGTCTTGGTTGGCTTTAAATAGGCGACGACAGCTTAAAATTGAAGGGAAAGAGCGATGGTTAGAAATGCTCAAAACTGATGTTGAACTGGAGCAAGAAAGTAAATCAAGTTTAGAAAATATCAGAATAAAATCAACTGAAATATTAGCTTCATTTGCAACACATAAAACTCATGAGACAAATCATAAAGTGAGAGGCAGAAGAAGCAGGAAGCCTAAAGATGAAAAAGCTGATAGACCAGATAAAGTTGTAACTATTAAACCAAGCCGTCTATTTGAAGCTTATCGTCAAACAGAAGATGCTCTGACAAGATGTGCCTTAGTCTACCTCCTGAAAAATAATTGTCAGGTAAGTTTTGTTGAAGAAGACCTCAAACAATACACCAAACAAAGACGAAAAAAAGAAATAGAAATTGAACGGCTGAAAATCCAATTAACAAGCCGAGTTCCTAAAGGACGAGATTTAACTGGTGAAAAATGGCTAGAGACCCTAGAACAAGCAGTTCAGCAAGTTGCCCAAGATGAAAAGGAAGCTAAATCGTGGCAAGCCAACCTTTTAAGAAAATCGAGTTCTATTCCTTTCCCAGTAGTTTATGAAACTACTGAGGACATGAAATGGGAAATCAACGAGAAGAAAAGACTTTTTGTGAAAAGTAGTATCACCGTAGTTGTTTCAACAACCATCCCGGCTAGGGGTGGGTTGAAAGATTAGCGTTGAGAATATTATCGATTTAATCTCGCGTTTCAACAACCATCCCGGCTAGGGGTGGGTTGAAAGTATATTTTCTATAACCCACAATCTTGATTCGTCGGGTTTCAACAACCATCCCGGCTAGGGGTGGGTTGAAAGTTCGACTTGTATTGAAACTTTCACCCGTTCTTATATATATCCGTTTCAACAACCATCCCGGCTAGGGGTGGATTGAAAAAATTTTTCATCATTACAACTTTATTAATTAAGAGGGTTGAAAGGCGCACTTCGTTCGGGATTATCCTGAATATTTGCATTTAAACCATGTCCATCTTAAAAACTGAAGGTTTTTAAACAGCCTATTGATACATGTAGCTTTTGGTATATAAGCTTTTCAAGCAATATTGATTGCAAACACCACAGGTTTAAACCAGGATAAAGTTTATATTAAACTTTGGGGAGGCTTGATTTTGAACCAGCCCCAAAAAATACAGTCGGCGACATTAATTTGTTAACGGTTGTAAGAGCAACTTTGATGACATTAATTTGTTAACAGCGATATTAATTTGTTAATAACGACATTAATCTGTTAACGACGACAAATAAAGTGTTATTCGACAAAATAAATCGGGATGACTGGATTCGAACCAGCGGCCCCTTCGTCCCGAACGAAGTGCGCTACCAAGCTGCGCCACATCCCGCCATAAAAATGGCATTGTAAATTAAGAATATCACAACCTGCACTAAATAGCAGAATTACATCTATATACATCTGATCGCTTCATCAAAGACTTTGCTTGCTAGGATTAAATTTGTATAACTCTAGTGGTAAAAGCGGATTGTGACTGTAAAACCAGACTGGTTGCGGGTGAAAGCACCTGGGCGTGAGCGCATCGGTAACGTTAAAGAAATTTTGCGGGATTTAGCCCTCAATACAGTTTGCGAGGAAGCGTCCTGTCCGAATATTGGTGAATGCTTCAACGCTGGGACTGCCACGTTTTTGATTATGGGGCCCGCTTGTACGCGCGCTTGTCCCTACTGTGATATTGATTTTGAGAAAAAACCCAAACCACTAGACCCCACAGAACCTACACGACTGGCCCAAGCTGTTCGCCGCCTGAACCTTAATCATGTAGTCATCACTTCTGTAAACCGAGATGATTTGCTTGATGGTGGTGCATCTCAGTTTATAGCGTGTATTGATGCAGTTAACTCTGTTTCACCCAACACCACAATTGAGGTGCTAATTCCTGACTTATGCGGTAATTGGAATGCTCTGGAGTCGATTCTACAGGCTGCGCCAGAGGTATTAAACCACAATACCGAAACTGTTCCACGCCTATATCGCCGGGTGCGTCCCCAAGGAAACTACGATCGCACATTAGAATTATTGCAGCGCACTCGCCAACTTTCTCCTAGCACATACACTAAATCCGGGATCATGGTTGGACTTGGTGAAACTGATGCCGAAATTCGCCAAGTCATGCAAGACTTGCGAACTGTCGATTGCGACATTTTGACCATTGGGCAATATCTCCAACCCAGTCAAAAACACTTGCAAGTAAACGAATTTGTCAATCCAGAACAATTTGCTGACTGGAAGGCATTCGGCGAAGAAATCGGATTTTTACAAGTTGTTTCTTCGCCATTGACAAGAAGCTCCTATCATGCAGAACAAGTCAGGGAGTTGATGGAACGCTACCCACGCTCGAAAGTTAGGAGTTAGGAATTAGGAATTATGAGTGAGCAGATGTACTCCAACACAAAACTTTCCGTTGCAATTCTGGGTGCAGGTGCTTGGGGTGCATCTCTAGCAAATCTCGCTGCCGCAAATGGTCATCAGGTGCGCGTGTGGTCGCGTCAAGGTTCCCAAACTCTCGAAGCAGTTTTAAAAGATGTCCAAATAGTCCTGTCCGCTATCTCAATGATTGGTGTGAGAGATGTTGCTTCCCAAGTTGAGTCTTTCCCCCTTTCTTCAGAGACAATTTTTGTGACAGCGACGAAAGGCTTAGATCCCGAAACTACCTGCACGCCTTCACAAATTTGGCAAACAATATTCCCTAACCATCCAGTGGTTGTTTTGTCTGGGCCTAATTTATCAAAAGAAATTCAAATGGAATTACCAGCAGCCACGGTGGTAGCCAGTAATATTCCCACGGCTGCGGAAGTAGTGCAGTTAGTATTTTCTTCTCATCGTTTTCGGGTATATACCAATCCTGATCCCTTGGGCGTGGAACTGGGGGGAACACTGAAAAATGTGATTGCGATCGCAGCTGGTGTATGCGATGGTTTACAACTGGGAACCAATGCCAAAGCTGCTTTAGTTACCCGTGGACTGACAGAAATGGTTCGCATCGGCAACAACTGGGGCGCTAAGACGGAAACATTTTATGGTTTATCAGGTCTAGGAGATTTGTTAGCAACGTGCAATAGTCCCTTAAGTCGCAATTACCAAGTCGGCTATCAGTTAGCTGGTGGTAAGTCACTTACAGAAACTCTCGCAAATTTACAAGGAACTGCTGAAGGAGTAAACACTTGCCGAGTTTTGATGCAACGAGCCAACCAACAAAACATCGCAGTCCCAATTACCGAGCAAGTTTATCGGTTACTTCAAGGCGAAATCACACCCGGACAAGCACTTGATGAACTGATGTTGCGAGATATCAAGCCAGAGTACAACTACTAGTTAGTGGTCTGTCAAATCAACTTGATAGCTAAATAAGTTAGTACTAAGGACTTTAGTCCTTATATCAAGCATTTCAGTGCTTACTACATAACAAGCTTTCCTTAGCTTGATGGGCTACTAGTTAGTAGTCTGTCAAGTTGAAGTTGGCACTTTCAGACTGACATGCAAAACGACGCAGGTAGATGGAAAGGGTGTTTGATAATTTATCCGCATCTTCTATCTCCGTGTCGAGAGAATTTTCGCCGTTAATGCTAATCACTTTCCCGACATCTATTAGTTCTACTTATACCTGAATAATCCTGAGAAAAAATTGCTAAATCGTCAGGATATTACTTTTGCACCCATGTAAATGTGACTATGCCAATTATAAAGATGACATTCACTGAAGGATGTTTATACTGTGTTACAAAAGTTACTATCAAAAAACCATCAAGGTTGAAATATTAACTAAGTAGTTCAAATATTCCAAACCTAGCTGTGGATTTAAATAGCTATTGGTTTAATCAAAAGTTTAGCAGCCGATTAAGTTCAGTAATTCTGTATCCAATAAAACCCTTACAGTTAATTTCTAAAAAAAATTGTAAGGGAACGTTCAACCATGTTAGTTCATCGTTAATCGCGGGAACAATAGCAACAGTTGAATAGCTGACCGTAATCTAAGCTGACCGAAATCTATTGTTACCTGGAGCCATTGAGACGATCTTTATGCCAGCAACATCTTTTTATGCAGACGCCCCCTACAACACCAAAAAGTCTAGCCAGGCTTTGGACTCGGATCTCACGGTTGATGACAGTGAGTTATCGGTAGATGACCTACAGGAGCTAGAACTGGCAACTGTAGACAATGCTAACTTTGCTGCTAGCACCAACCGTCGGAGTACAGACCTAGTACGTCTATATCTTCAAGAAATTGGTCGGGTTCGCTTGTTGGGGCGCGATGAAGAGGTTTCAGAAGCTCAAAAAGTCCAACGCTACTTACGGATGCGGATAGTACTTGCTAACGCCGCAAAGCAAGGGGATGAAGTGATTACACCCTATCTAAGGTTAGTTGAAGTTCAAGAACGTCTAACCTCGGAACTAGGACATCGCCCGTCTTTGGAAAGATGGGCTGCCACTGCTGACATAATTTTATCCGATCTCAGACCGATTTTGGCAAATGGGAAACGCCGCTGGGCTGAAATTGCTAAGTTGACTGTAGAAGAGTTGGAGCAAGTTCAGTCCCAAGGACTCCAAGCAAAAGAACACATGATTAAGGCGAATCTTCGCTTAGTTGTGTCTGTTGCTAAGAAGTATCAAAATCGTGGTTTGGAATTGTTAGATTTAGTCCAAGAAGGTACATTAGGTTTGGAGCGGGCTGTAGAAAAATTTGACCCAACTAAGGGTTATCGCTTCAGTACCTATGCTTACTGGTGGATTCGTCAGGGTATTACACGGGCGATCGCAACTTCTAGTCGCACGATCCGTCTCCCTGTCCATATTACCGAAAAGTTAAACAAAATCAAAAAAGCTCAACGCAAAATTGCTCAAGAAAAAGGTCGCACCCCAACTCTAGAAGATTTAGCAACTGAGTTAGAGATGACACCTACCCAAGTCCGAGAAGTTTTGTTGCGGGTTCCTCGCTCCGTTTCTTTGGAAACCAAAGTAGGAAAAGATAAAGACACTGAGTTAGGCGAATTACTCGAAACTGACAGTGTAACTCCAGAAGAGATGTTAATGCGAGAATCTTTACAAAGAGATTTGCATCATCTTCTATCAGATTTGACTAGCCGGGAGCGCGATGTAATTCTGATGCGGTTTGGTTTGGCGGATGGTCATCCTTATTCTTTAGCAGAAATTGGCCGCGCTCTTGACTTATCGCGCGAACGAGTCCGCCAAATTGAATCTAAGGCTTTGCAAAAGCTACGTCAACCCAAGCGCCGCAACCTCATCCGCGACTATTTGGAGTCTCTGAGTTAGTCATTTGTCATTAGTCATTTGTCATTAGAAAATTACACTTGACAAATGACTAGGGACAAAAGGATGATTTTATTCCCAGGTCAAAAGCCTTTTATCGGCTTAGAGCAAATAATTAGCATTAAACTGTATAAAAGTTGTCCCCAATCTTTGCTCAGATATCTTGAAGGTGGGGAGCAACTAAGAATTCAAATTTAACTTATGCGAAATTGAAAGTCAAGGGATGCAATCGTTACAAGTATCCTAACTATTAGCTGTATGCAAATTAAATGCACTACAGCTGATTACTTGAATTTTGCTCAAGATTTGATGAATTGTTCTTAAATATTTAGTAAGAATTCTCAATAGGCAATGATTGTTGCAAATTGCTCAAAAGATTTGTTATATTCTCAATTAACGATATTTGTTGAGAAATATTAGTATGACTGTCTACACAACTACTTCACTTAAAGCAGAATTGAACGACCGAGGCTGGCGTTTAACTCCTCAGCGCGAAACAATTTTACACATTTTTCAAGAACTTCCGCAAGGTGAACATCTGAGTGCGGAGGATCTTTATCATCGGCTAGAAACTGATGGTGAAGGGATCAGTCTGTCAACTATTTATCGGACTTTGAAGTTGATGGCAAGGATGGGAATTTTAAGGGAATTAGAATTGGGCGAGGGACATAAGCATTATGAGATCAACCAGCCCTATCCCCACCATCACCATCACTTAATTTGTGTTCGATGCAACTCAACTATTGAGTTTAAAAATGATTCAATTTTAAAAATTGGGTCAAAAACCGCTCAAAAAGAAGGTTTTCACCTTTTAGATTGTCAAATGACCATCCATGCAGTATGTCCCAAGTGCCAACGGGCGCTGATGCCGCTTTAGCACTTGGGTGGATAAATAAGACGAAACTACTCAAATTAACCAAATAAATGGAATCTGAGCAGTTCGTAATTTGCTGTTACTGGAGGCAAGCAACCAGTTGGGAACTGATACTAACGACACCAAAGCGGATGTTAAAAGCGTCCGCTCTTAAGATCCTTAAGACTAATCCCGTAGAATTCTTGGGCTTGTTTAATCGCTTTTTTGGTGTCATCTGCCATCACACCATTGAGCTTGCCTTTATAAAAACCCCGCTCCCGTAGTCGGGTTTGAATTTCTAAGGTATTAAATTCGCTTTTGCTAGTAGTATTAACTGAGCTATATAACTTAGCTCGCGTAGTTGGGCCAGCAACACCACTTGCTGCTAAGAAATTAGCCGCCTGAAATCTCTTTACAGCATCAGCAGTGTAAGGGCCATAGTAGCCATTTGGCTCTCCCTCTAAATATCCTGCCTGGATCAATTGTTCTTGAAGAATTCTAACTGGCTCACCGCGATCGCCTACACGAAGTTTGTCTCGATTGACTACCTTTGAGGGAGCCTCTTCTCCATCACCGATGCCAACTCCCGGCAATTTACTTAATGTTGCTGGGCCCGCAATTCCATCAACGCTTAATTTGTAAGAATCTTGGAACCGCTTGACAGATTCTTCGGTAATTGGGCCAAATATGCCTGTAGCGTTTCCGTAATAAAAGCCTGCGATTCTTAACCGTTCTTGCAAAGCTCTGACATCTTCACCTTCATCTCCCTTAGCAAGGTAGTTGGGATTGCGGCGTTTGCTGGTAGCTGAATTAGTAGTACTGGGCTTTTTGGCTTGTGCGCCTACAGCAGTGGTTCTCTTAGCTTGTGTAGCCCTAGTTGTAGGCTTTTTCGCTTGCCAATTTTCTAATTTTTGCAGGGTGCTTGCTCCAACAATGCCATCCACTGGTAAACCAGCGGCCTTTTGGAAGCGCCGCACAGCTTCTTGGGTGGGTGCGTCATATACTTGGGTAACAGAAGATTGGTAAAAACCTGCTGTTCGCAATTTTTGTTGTAGATTTCTGACAGAAGGGCCTCGATCGCCTTTTTCTAGTGCCATGACGCTGCTAACAGCGCCAAGAATAGATAAAGACAGAGCAAGGGGCAACATATACTTCCAAGCCCTACCTGAAAGCCTTTTCCAGTCTGGTGCAGCTGCGTCCTTAAACAAGGAACTGAGGGAGACCAATTCACTGGGTGTGCTGTCTTCGTAGGCGAAAGCTAGGTGCAAATACGCAAGATTCTCCATATTTGTTTCCTACACCATTGATTTTTCTTCGATCACTGCTTCAGCTTGATGTACTAGGTTCCTCAAAGCTTCTAATGTTCCTATATTTACATCCTCCCATAAATTGCGCTTGTGTGCTTCTAATAATTTTTCAGCAATATCACGCAGTGCGTAAGGGTTGTTTTGCTGAATAAATTCTACAACAACTGGATCGAGTAAATAAGCATCTACTATGCCTTGATACATGTAATCTTCAGCACATTTTGCGGTTGCATCGTAGGCGAATAGATAATCTACCGTCGCCGCCATTTCAAAGGCACCTTTGTATCCGTGGCGCATTACTCCTGCAATCCACTTGGGATTAACTACGCGAGAACGATACACTCGTGCAATTTCTGCTTTCAGTTGACGAACGCGTGGTTGGGCGGGTATAGAATTATCTCCAAAATAAGTTTGGGGATTTTTTCCCTGTAGAGAACGCACGGCTGCTGTTAAGCCACCCTGAAATTGGTAATAATCATCAGAATCGAGTAGATCGTGTTCGCGGTTGTCTTGATTGTGCAGGACAACTTGCATTTGAGACAAGCGTTGTTTGAAGGCTTCGGTATTGGGGACTGGGGACTGGGGATTGGGGACTGGGAATTGGTTGGTATTAGGGACTGGGGACTGGGGATTGGGGACTGAGAATTGGGGGGAAATTTTATCCTCCCCTGCCTCCCCTGCCCCTCTGCTCCCCTGCTCCCCTGCCAAGTTTTCCGAAGAATAGGCGTAAGAACTCCAGTTAATGTAGGCGCGGGCTAAATCTTCGTCATCTGTCCAGTTTTGCGATTCGATTAAACCTTGGAGTCCGGCGCCGTAAGCACCTGGGCGAGAACCAAAGATGCGATAGCGCGATCGCACTACGGCTTCTTGTATAGTTAATCCCTGGCTTGTCCACAATTCAGTCTCTTGGCGAACTGCATCTGCTAGAGGATTTTGTTCTGGCGGTTCATCTAAATCTGCTACTGCTGATACTGCTTGAGCGAATAAATCAATCAAATTGGGAAAAGCATCGCGGAAGAATCCCGATATTCGCAAGGTGACATCTACACGGGGACGCCCCAAAATCGCTAGGGGCAAAATTTCAAAATCTACTACTCGCCGTGCTGCACCATCCCAGACAGGCTGGACTCCGAGTAAAGCTAAGGCTTCGGCTATATCATCACCGCCTGTTCTCATGGTGGCTGTTCCCCACAATGATAAACCTAGTGTTTTGGGATATTCACCATGCTCTTGAGTGTAATATTCAACGAGGGTTTCAGCAGCTTTTCTGCCGATATCCCAAGCTGTTTCGGTGGGAATGGCGCGAATATCGACAGAATAAAAGTTTTTCCCTGTTGGTAGAACTTCCGGGCGGCCGCGTGTGGGTGCGCCAGATGCAGCGCTGGGGACATAACCGCCATCGAGTCCGTGTAATAAATGGGTGATTTCTTCGTGGGTTTTTTGTAAGGCTGGGAGGAGGCGATCGCGTATCCAGGTAGAGACGCGATTCGTTGCGTCTCCCTCTCCAGCAAAGACGCGATTCATCGCGTCTCTACAAGAAGAATTTTGATTTATTAGTTGTTCTACTATAAGGGCGGCGTGTTCTTCTAGGACTTCGACGATATCGCCGAGGGTACGGCATTCTGTGCCATTGACTATTGAGTATTCACCGCTAGTCATTGACAAATCGGCTGTGAGGGGATCGAAGTCTAGACCCCAATCTTGAGCTATGGCACGGGTAATACCTGAAGAATGGCGATTGGGGATGCGAGCGATCGCTACTATTAAATCTCGGAGTTGCCGTCCTTGGGGACATTGCCCAAAAATGTGCAACCCGTCGCGGATTTGGGCTTCTTTTAATTCACAAAGATAACCACCGATGGAATTCAAAATTAAAGATTCAGACTTAAAAATTTCTGTTTCATTTTGGATTCCTAAATCTAGATGGAGATTTTCTTTGACTACCAGTTCGTGAATGCGATCGCGAATTACTGGCAAACGCGAAGGATCTAAACTGTCGGCTTCATAATACTCATCAATTAAATTTTCTAACTGCTGCAAAGAACCGTAGAGTTCCGCGCGAGTCATTGGCGGCGTGAGGTGATCTATAATCACCGCTTGAGCGCGACGTTTGGCTTGGGAACCTTCACCAGGATCGTTGACGATAAACGGGTACAGATGGGGAAGTGCGCCGAAAGCTACTTCTGGATAACAATTACTCGATAAAGCCACACTTTTACCGGGTAGCCATTCTAGATTTCCGTGTTTTCCCACATGAACTACAGCATCAGCACCAAAAGTTTCTCTAACCCAATAGTAGAAAGCTAAATAAGCATGAGTTGGTTCTAAATCCGGCGCATGATAATTCAAGCTGGGGTCATTATCATAACCCCTTGCTGGCTGAATTCCCACGAAGATGTTGCCGAGTTGAATTCCGGGAACGGGGATTGGGTATTGGGTATTGGGTATTGGGTATTGGGTATTGGGAATTTTGCCACTACTAAACTCTTCCCCAGTTCCCAGTCCCCAGTCCCCAGTCTCCACTCCCCACCGTTCGCTAATACCTTGCTGAACTACTGGCGGTAATGAAGCGAAATATTCTTGGTATTCTTCCCAAGAAACACTTTGGTGTACCGGAAGCGATTCTCTACCTTCGGGATCGTTGGTTACACCATCTGTCAGCCGTTGAATCAACTCGTCTCCTTGAGCAGGTGGATTTTCTACTTCATACCCAGCTTGACGTAAAGCTTGGAGGATTTCTACACAACTTGCTGGGGTGTCGAGTCCCACACCATTGGCGAGGCGGCCATTGCGATTGGGGTAGTTTGCCAGAATTAAAGCAATTCGACGTTCTTGGGGTGGTTTGGAACGTAGACGCGCCCAATTTGCTGCTAGTTTAGCAACGAACTCGATGCGATCGCTCACTGGTTCATAAATTACCACATCTGTCTCTAAATGGGGATTACGAGTTTGCAAGGCTTTAAAAGACACAGCACGAGTAATAATCCGCCCATCTACTTCTGGTAGCGCCACATTCATCCCAATATCGCGGGGAGAAAGCCCTTGAAACTGTGATTCCCGCTGCTCAATCGATCCGCCACTGAGGATTACCTGCAACACAGGCACATCTAATTTTTGCCAAAGTTCGGTTTGGGGTGTTTCGCTTTCCAACCGTGCTAGAGAAAAACTGGTAGTATTTAGCAGCACAGCGATTGATTCAGCTTCTTTAGGTTGGAAAAATTCACTCAACTCAACTTGCACATCTGGTTCGCGCAATGAAGAAACAAATACTGGCACTGGTTGTAAATTTTTCTGTACCAAAGCTTCGCATAAAGCATCAATTACTTTAGTGTTTCCCGCTAAATAATGAGCGCGGTAGAAAAGGATGCCAACTTTGGGCATGGGGCATTGGGCATTGGGGATTGGGGATTGGAAGCCTTGAGGTTCTGAGGTGAATTCATCCAGTTCAAAGGTGGATGAATGGAGTTCCGAGGTGGATTCACCTAGTTCTAACTCTCCCCTGCTCCTCTGCTCCCCTGCCTCCCCTGCTCCCCTGCCCCCATGCCCCAGTCCCCAGTCCCCAGTCCCCAGTCCCCACTCATACAATCCCACGCGCGGAATCGGTTGAGGTGGTGCAGGATTATATGCAGTTAATAAGCAACTATCGGAGATAAATTGCAGAGCATTAACAAAATTTTCCACGCCGCCTTCGCTAAAATACTGCCATACCTGGTTAACAATACCCAAAGGCACGGTAGACTGGGAAATTAAATCGGGATCGAAAGCGTCATCCCCTGGCATTACAATGAGGGTTCTACCATTACGTTGCACAATTTCTTGCACTACTTCTAAGCCATAACCCCAGTAAGAACGTCCTCCTAATAAGCGCAAAATAATTACTTGGGCAAATTCCAAAACTTGCTCGCCATAAGTATCTATGCTTAATTGTTGCTGTAACTGCAACAGGTTGGCGACTCTTAATGCCGGAAAGCTTGCAGGTAATTTTGTCACCGCAACTGCCAAGGTTTGAATGTCGGTATCAGCAGCCGTAATCAAGACAAAAGGGGCGGGGGTTTGTTCTAAAAAAATTATACCTTCTGACTGATTCCATCCACCCGATGTGCTACTTATACGATGCATAATCCTGTGTTACCGTTTTAAATTGTTGGTTAATAGATAATCAAAACAAACTTTTTTCCCTGGATTGTGCCCTCTCTTACCAAAAATGATTGAAAATGCTTAGTTCTCCTGATTTGAGCTTTTCTCGAACCTTGCCTATTGTTGTATTTAATCAGCTTGGGGAGTTGTTAGAACAGATGGCTCAAACGGTGGAAAGTGCCGTTTTGATACTGACAGAAGCGGCGTTGGCGCGGATTTACATACCTGTGGAGTGGCAAAGGCAAAGGTTTACATTAGTGGTTTCTGAGCAGTTTAGCGTCCTTTTGGTAGGAACCTTTGAGCAAGGAAGCAGGGAAACAGAGGGGCAAGGAATTTACTCAAAAATCAATGCTCAGTTGACGTTTAATTTGGAGGCGATCGCTTCTTTTGTCTACGAGTTGAGAAACTTGTTTGAGTGCGATTCTTATACTCACCAAAATCTCGAACGCTATCAGCAAATTATTAAACCCAATGATGCCACGCTCCAAAGTCAATTCACGCTGTTGTTATTAGAATATCTCCTAACTCAGCCAAACCAAGAAATAATAGCATCTCCCAGCCCAATTGGGCCAGCAGTTTATATCTGTCAGCCAGTGGAAGATGCTTTGAAAAAACAAATTTCCCAAGAGCGGTTGTTAAATCAGGTAACAACACAGATCCGTAAAAGCCTGGATTTGCCGGTCATTATGGCAACGGCAATTACACAGGTGCGTGAGTTTCTGGAATTAGACAGATTAGTAATTTATAAATTTGCAGCTTCTCAAGTAAATACTCAACCATACCAGTCTGATACTATTCCCTTCAATGAAACGGCACTAACAACAGACATGGAACAATCGGTTAGGGAACCTGCCGAAATCTATTTTTCTCTACACGAAAACAACGAGCGACATTCGCCTTTTATATCAACAAATAATCAATCTCTACTAGGAGATTGCCAAAAGTATGGAGGTTATATTGTCTATGAAGCTCGTGCTACAGATGCGATTACATCGGTGTTGAATTACACGGAAAAAAATTGCTTTATCCGAACCTCTCAGTGTTGGGAGAAGTATCAGCAAGGTTTTACCTTAGCTGTGGATGATGTTGAAAAAACTTATGTCCTAGAAGAATGTTTGTTGAATTTTTTAAGGGAATGCCAAGTTAGAGCTAAGTTGGCTGCACCGATTATGTTTGAGGATAAACTGTGGGGATTGCTGATTGCTCATCAGTGCGATCGCCCATACCAATGGAATGATAGCGAAAAGAGCTTGCTGGTTGCGATCGCAGAACAATTAGCGATCGCTATTCACCAAGCTGAGTTAATGCAAACTCTCACCCAAGAAAAACAAAATCTCGAACAACGAGTTATTGAGCGGACAATAGCCCTGCGTGATGCTCTACTTGCGGCCGAAGCTGCTAGCCGGATTAGAAGTGAGTTTCTCGCTACTATCAGTCATGAATTGCTCACGCCTTTAACTTATGTGATTGGGATGTCTTCGACGTTATTACGTTGGCCTTTAGGTGAATTGAGCCAACGACAACGGGGTTATCTGCAAACCATCCACGACAGTGGAGAACATTTATTAGAAATGATTAATGACATCCTCGATTTATCGCAAATCGAGGCTGGTAAAACAGCTTTAAATATTTCGGAATTTTCTTTAGTAAATGTTGCTGAAAATGCTGTCAAATCGCTGCAAAAAAAAGCAGCGAGCGAACAAATTAATCTCATACTTGATTTGCAAATCGATCCCAAGTGCGATCGCTTTATCGGCGATGCCAAACGAGTAGAACAAATCCTCTGGAATCTGTTAACTAATGCGATTAAATTCACTCCTGAAAGTGGCAGTGTTACTTTACGTCTTTGGGTGGAAGATAATACCGCTATTTTTCAAGTAGAAGATACCGGAATTGGCATTCCTGAAGAACAATTACCATTACTGTTTGAGAAATTTCAGCAACTCGATACACCTTATCGCCGCCGCTACGAAGGTACGGGACTTGGACTAGCTTTAACTAAACAACTCGTGGAACTCCATCGAGGTCGAATTGAAGTAGAATCAACTGTAAGTATCGGCTCCATTTTTACTGTATGGATACCAACTCAGGCAATGAGAGTGGTAAGTTAGAAATTAGGAGTTTGGAGTGTAGGAGTTAGGAGTTAAGAGTTTTACTCTCCAACGCTACAAGGTTTAGGATTAGGGGTTAGGTATGTATTAGACTCAACTGCAAACCGATATATTAGCTAATCAAAGTAGTGAATTTTGGCGTTGATGAAAATATTAGTGTTTTGAATATGTTTTCCTAGAACGCTTATTCTGATTTTAAAACTGCTAGGAGAATTCTCATTAGTTCTTCTAAATCTTCTGGAACTCTATAACTATTAATTGCTAATTCAAAATATTTGTTGGCTCTATCTAATCTAGCAAACTGCCATATCTTACCTGTAGTTACAGAACCGATCAAAATAGGTTGCTCTGTAATTGCAGGAGATTCTTCCCACTGATCTAACGCTATCATTTCGGCAACTAATTGAGTGAATCCTCTAGTTAAATTTTCATATTTAGCTTCAACTACTAACAATTGATTTGTTTTATAAGTTCTAATTAGATAATCTAAATTTCCTTGAAGGAGATTAGAAACTTTGATGCCAAATTCAATTCTAATCTGAACATTTGTATAATGAATTAACTCTAAGACTACCTTAGATATTATTACTTCTCTTCTTGCCAACTCCGTAGTTAAAGGTACATAAGGCAGTACTTCAGTAATTCTATCTCTTAGTTCAGCTAACCTATCTAACTCTCCTTGATATAGTGGTAACATTAAATTAACTAAGACTAACTTATACCCGAAATAATCAGCTAAGTCTTCTGAATAATAACCATTTTCAAAATACTTACTAAAAGTATAATTTTGATTAGGATCTAACTTCACTTGATACACCTCTACTTTCTAAAAACCGATAAGTATTGGATGCAGAACTTGGAAATTGCTCCCGCGATGTCTACGATGGGCTACGCCTACGCTTAAATTCATACTTTAATTATGCAATGCCAATTTTTTATTTTGAGGCTAGACTAATTAGCATTTTTTCAAAAATTTTCAACACATGCTCCTCTCCATTGTCTCTAATAAAGATGCCAAAATTTGGGTGAGAGTTGATTTCAATTAACCAATATTGCTTATCTCGATCTAATACGATATCAAAACCACCATAATCAAAGTCTAACTCTTCAAAAACTGGTTGAGCAAAATTAGCAATCTCTGATAGTATTTGTGGATGGTTAATATACTTGGCTTTCGCACCATCCCAGTGTAGAGGACTGAGATTACCGGCAAATTTTGCATCAGTTATATCTTTTTCATAGAGCAGAACCAATTCTTTATTTAAGAAAACCGCTCTATATTCAGATTTGATCTGAATAAATTCTTGAGCAAGAGCGACGTAATCATACTTATGATTAATAGTAAAAATTCCTTTTAAAGCAGTTTCAATTTCATCTGGATTCTTACACAAAAAGACATTATGTCCGCTTGCACCGGAGTTTCTTTTAATAATTACTGGTGTTTCAAACTTTTCTTTTATTTCCAATACGATATCTTGAATAGTTGGAAATTTTAAGTAAATCTGATATTTGGTGTCACAAAAAGGGGAAAGAAAACCTACTGTCCGAGGAAGTTTAACTTTTTTATTTAAAACATGATAAGTATATTCTTTGTCTTTGAGCAGATGTGCTACTGCTTGGTTAAGTAAGGGAGTGCTATAGTTACAAAAATAATGCTGTTTACTATTCAATATGATTTTGACTAAATTTTCCGAAGGATGAAGAATTTCATAGCTGATATTTAAATTTTCACAAGCTTTCAGCAATAGCGAAACATTGTCTAACATAAATACTTAAAGTTCAACTCCAAATTACGAATTACGTTAGCGACGCAGGAGCGTCATTACGAATTACGAATTACGAATTATTTTAACTTGCTGTTTGCCGTTTAAAAATTACTATCTCAGTACCAACAACCGGGTTACGAGCTATCAGCGTATTTTGGGAATCGATAATTTCTAAATGAGTAAAATCAAGTTCTTGAGAGCGTTGTAATATCTCCGCAGCTAGTTTGTCTTGCTGAGATTCATTGAGAGTGTACCAATCATTACTAATTTTGACAGTCAAGTTACTGGTACGAAAGTTGGCTTGAATTGACTTTATCAGACCAGAGGCAACGCGATCGCTAATTTCAGCTACCTGATTTTCAATAGCCGCAATCAAAGCTTGTTCAGGTGTCAATTCTATGATGGGTGTCGGCGTTGGCGTGGGTGTTGGGATTGGTGTTGGCGTAGGAATTGGTTCTGGTTCTGGTTCTGGTGTTGGTGTTGGTGGCGTAATTTGTACTTCTGGCGGCGTAATTTCCTCTGTTGGCTGTGGTTCTGGTACGACTGATTCCGGTGGAGTAGTTATCGTTGGTGTTGGTATCGGAACCTCTTCAACTGGGGGAACAGTTGCTATTTCCGTAGGTTTCCCAGTAAAGATAGTTGTAGTTGTCCAAACGAGAATTACAGCAATTCCAGTTACAATTCCTGTCAAAGCTGTATCTGATAACTTTGTTGACAAATTTGATGGTAAAAATAAGCGGATTGTCCTTAACAATCCACCCCATCGCAACTGAAGCTGCTGAAAAAAACCTGGTTTTTCCTCAGTACCAGGTGGGGGTGCTGTCTCCAGTTTTTCCACCGTTACTTCTAGAACCCCAATCGTTCCTTGGAGAAGTTGGATAATTTTAGCCTTCCAAAATGGCTGAACTCTCTGGTAAGGTTTTTGGGGAGGTTGAGTTATCTGCTCATCCGTCGGTTTTGACTGATTGTCTTGTGACATGGAACTTTCACCAAAAGCAGCGAATCAAAGACAAACAACGTACATTATTACTGGTGCTGCCTTCTTTTGCATTAATGTATCACTTCATTGCTCAAAGTTTTCCGCTAAACTGACTATTTATTAAATTTGGTGAGTTATGAACCTGAAACGCCGTCAATTTTTATTTTTAAGTAGCTTCAGCGCCATTGGTACAGGATTTTTAGCCTGGATGTTTACTCATCAAAATCATCAAAGTGCTGATATTAGCGATTCAACAACAGCTATAGCCGCCAACCCAGCCAAAAAAGACTTGTTATTACGTTTTGTGTCTGTAGCAGATACGGGAACTGGGGCTAAAGGACAGTATGCTGTGGCTAAAGCAATGAATGCGTATCATCAGAAAAATCCTTATGATTTAGTCGTTTTAGCTGGAGACAACATTTACAATAACGGCGAAATTGAGAAAATAAATGCAGTTTTTGAGCGTCCTTATCAAGGTTTACTCAAGCAAGGTGTGAAATTTCAGGCTTGTTTAGGTAATCACGATATTCGTACCGCTAATGGCGATCGCCAAGTCAAGTATGCTGGCTTTAATATGAAGGGACGTTATTATACGTTTAAACGTAATCAAGTACAATTTTTTGCTTTAGATACTAACAGTAATGCTGATTGGAAAAACCAGCTAAGTTGGTTAGAAAAAGAATTAAGTCTGAGTAATGCTCCTTGGAAAGTAGTGTTTGGCCATCATCCGATTTATTCATCGGGCCAGTATGGGAGTAATCCAGATTTTATTAAAACTTTTACTCCTCTATTTCAAAAATACGGCGTTCAACTTTACATCAATGGTCACGAACATAATTATGAACGCACTCGTGCTATTGATGGTACAACTTATTTAATTTGTGGTGCTGGTGCTGGTAATCGTCCTGTAGGGCGTTCTGAGTGGACAGGGTATTCTACCAGTGACTTAAGTTTTGCCTCTTATGAAGTGTATAAAGATAGAATAGAAATAAGTGCGAGCGCTACTAATAATCGCGTTTTTGATCGAGGGATTATTCAATTAAAATCAGCTTAGTTATATGACTCAACCAGAACTTATATCAATTTGAAAAAAGAATGCAACAGATACATACGGACATACCTTTGTGATGTCTGGCTTTCTTAATTTTGAATTTTGTTAGCGCAGCGTTAGCGAGTCCGCGAGCGTCATTTTGAATTTTGAATTGGTATTACTTGTGCGATCGCCAATATTTTAGGGGAGATGAAAGAGAAATAACTTCTGACTCAGCACTTTTCAGATCCCTTTAAATCCCATACCTTGTTCTACTTGAGTTGCAACTTTACGAGAAATCTGAAAGCGAATACCAACTTGGCCCAGGAATATTCCAGCTAAAATCAAGCTACCACCGATATATTGAGCTAAGGTAGGAACTTCACCCAGTACCAAATAAGCAGCTAGGATTCCGATGATTGGAGTAAAGGAGCCAGCTAAGGAAGCCCCTGACACGGTAGAAGCTCTCAAGCCTTTGAGCCAAAATGATTGACCTAAAACCACAATCACAGCAGCATAAACAAGCATCCACTGCCACAAGAAAGGTGAAAATACATCCATAAAGTGGTCGCTGCCATAGAGAATTAAAGCAGTAAAGAAAAATATTACAGTTCCTAGAGCAGTACGAAAGATACTAAAAATTCCCGCTGGGATATCGCAAAGCCATTCTTTAACAATAATTGTTGAAACTACTGAAGCCACGGCTGCGATCGCCGCCAATAATTCCCCAATACCTAATTTTAAAACACCCATATTGATCGTAGTCATCTGTGAGGGTTGTAGGAGAATAGTTAGGGTAACACCGACAAATGCAGCGATCGCTCCTACAACTTGCCAAAGATTTACCCGTTCCCTCAGTAACCAGACTGATAAAGCCATAGCCAGAGGTGGTTCCAAGCGTCCAATCAAAATAATATTGTTCACCCCTGTTAATGCTAATGCCTGAAAAATTAAGCCAGGGACAAGCGCTCCTGATAAAATAGCTACTGCTATCAGCGCTAACCAATCTTTCTTTGACAGTTGTTGCAAAACCTTTTTGTTCCACTGTCGCCGATAAATAGGTAACATAACTATCAAGGCACATAAATTCCCTACGAACAAAACATTACATAAAGAAATCGGATTTCGACCATCCATGAAATGTTGAGCGCCAATTTGTGTCAACTTGCGGGTAACTGCACTCGAAGCTCCAAAAATCAAAATTGCTAGCCAGAGATAGGTTTGACCTGGAATTTTATAGATAAAAGGACGCCATCTTCTCGGTCTGCTCATAATAAATAGCGCTGCCAAAAATACTCTTTACTATACTCAGTTGACTTGGGTAATTTAAGGTGAGATGAATCTGAGAAAACACTTTCAACAAGCTGAAATTGAAAATATCAGAGTTTTCTGAGAATATGCTGAGTTTAAACTAAATTTTTCTAAGGAATAAATTCAGATAATTACTAGATTAGTTTCACTTGAGCTTCAGTAGCAGATGAGATGCTTTAGTTCATCAGGAAACTTAAACATAAGGAAAAACAAATGAAAATTGCTTCTTCTCTGCTTACAAGTGTTGCTCTTGTTGGTATGCTAACAGTCTGGGATGTTCCACTTAAAATTGTCAGTCCTTCACTGGTGCAAGCATCAGCCGCAGAAAAGAAAGATGTTACAGGTTTGACTACTCAACAAAAGATTGATTTGGTCATCAAGCATAAGGGTCAGTTTGGCGGTGGTGATGAACTCCGTCGTTTCTTTTTTGGGGATCTTGAACCGCTAGGTATTCAACCCGGTGGTGCAGGTATGGTGGTTAATCTTTACAATAAAGCCAATAATGTCACCTTTTCATACTGTTCTACCTTTGATGTAGTAGTTGCGGTTAAAAAAGGTAAAGTAACAAAGTTTGAGGCTGATGAGGTCAAGTAATCCTTAGTTACAAGTAGGTAGGGCTATTTTCTTCTCATCTAGCCCCCCTGAGAAAAAATTCTGAGGCTAATAGCACTCATTCGTCTAAAGACGACTAATAAAGGCTTTTAATCCACCAAGCGTGGACTTGGGCTATGAGCCGCAAAACTTTAGTTCTGGGCAGTTTGTGTTTAGAACGAAATAACCCTAATTAATGGGTAGACATAAATAATTTAAGAAGAATTCAGGGGCGTCTTTAGCTTTGTTCCTGACTTATGAATTCTGTTTGATAAAAACTAATTTGTAACTTTGATCGGAGGTCAGATATGGAATTTAGAGATGCTATCTTGTTGTTACATCCAGCGATCGCTGTACTAGTAGTATTTCCTTTAATTGGCGTCATTGTCAACCGCGCTTTACAAGTCCGTCAACGCCGATTGCAAACTTTAGCTATAGGTAAGAGTAAAATTCCCGCCACTGTAGGACAAGAGCATACCCAGTTGGGTCGCTGGCTAACGGGAGCAGTTGTAGGTCTTGTTTTAATAGCGTTTGCCTACGATATTTTTGGTAATATTTTAGAAAATCAAGTTTGGATGAAAGCACCATTTAAGGTAGTCTTTCTCGGATTATTGTTTGTGGCTGCGATCGCTTCTCTGTATTTCCTCTATCAGGCAAAACAGAAAAACTGGCGTGCTATATTTGCAACCCTCACAGGAATGGCATTAGTGGTGCTTGGATGTCAAGATGGCATCTACCGCAAAACTGACCAATGGTATATCTCCCACTATTATTATGGGCTAGCCTCTGCTCTGCTGATGATTATTTCACTCTCCATTTTGCCAGAAATTTATAAAGATAAGACCAATCGTTGGCGCAAGGTTCACATTACTATTAGTTCTCTTGCTCTATTACTATTTATCGGGCAGGGGATAACAGGAACGCGCTCATTGTTAGAAGTTCCACTTACTTGGCAAGAACGCTATATCAATATGCTTTATGAGCACAAATGTGATACTAAACCTTGTACAATCCAGCCACTATCTCTACCTAAAAATCAATAATGAATAGAACTCACAATATTTTCAATCCCCTACACAAAACTAAAAGTGAAGCAACTACAAAGATTTGGATAAATCTCGATCCTTTTTCACTGCAATTACGTTTAACCATTGGTATTGCTACATTTTCAACTTTAATATTAGGTAGTTTTGCTGCATGGATTAGTTGGAAAATGCAGCAAATTTTGATTGATAGTCGTAAGCATGATATAGAACAAATCGCTAAACGTTTGCCGCACGATGTGCAACTTTATAGTGAAATGATGCAACCTGAAACTGGATTGCAAAAGGCTATTAACAACTTGGCAAGTACCAATATACTTTTATGGGTAAAAAGTCCTGATAATAAAATTTTGATAAAATCTGCTAATTTTGATTTGTTATCTGACTCTACTGTGAGTGAGTTAATGTCCCTTAGTAATATGCAGATTAAAGCACAAATTTATCAAGTTAATCAAAGCTACTTTGTTATGAGTAGTAGTTCTTTGCAAGTGCAGGGTCAGTCTCTGGGTAAGCTATTTGTCGTACATGATATTACTCGCGAACAGACAATGTTTATGGTAATGCTGCGGAATTTGAATGTTAGCAGTATTTTGGCAATTATTTTAATAATAACTATAAGTGCATTTTATATTAAGCGTTCTCTACAACCACTGCGCCAGCTAAGTCAGATGACTTCTGTCATTTCTATAGAAGATTTAGGACAAGCACAACTATATGTTGATAATGCACCCAGCGAAGTCAAAGAATTAGCTCAAACTTTAACCATGTTGTTATCGCGCCTCTCGCAATCTTGGCAGCAAGAACGAGAATTTGTGAGTAATGTTTCTCACGAATTACGTACACCATTAACGATTGTACATGGTTACTTACAAAGCGTATTGCGACGGCAGAATAACTTAACCGAAATTCAACAAGAAGCTTTAGAAACTGCTGCCTCAGAAGCCGAGCGTACCATTCGCTTGCTGCAAGATTTACTTGATTTAGCACGAGCAGATAGTGGTTATTTGAATTTTCAGATGAAATCTTATGTGTTGAATGACTTAGTTGAAGAAGTTGTGGTAATGGCACAAAAATATAGCGATCGCTTAATTACAATCGAATCAACAACTTATCCCATCGAAGTTAAAATAGACTACAGCCGTTTTAAACAAATATTGCTCAATTTGATTGATAACGCTATTAAATATTCTGAAGCTAGCATGCCGATAATTTTAAAGTTAAATCAGTTTCATGACAAAGCGATTATTCAAGTTTGTGACAAAGGTTATGGTATTCCTTTACAACACCAAACACGGATTTTCGAGCGATTTTACCGCGTAGATGAATCCCGCTCTCATGCGACTGGCGGCTGTGGTTTGGGTTTATCCATTGTTAAAACACTTGTAGAGGGTATGGGTGGTAGTGTATCTGTGCAATCAAAATTAGCAGAAGGGAGTGTGTTTACCATCACTCTACTTACATAGCTAGTCAAAGTCAGGTTAAAGTAAACACTTTGATTGTCACCCTGTACACTTTAAAATCATAAATATGACAGCAAATATCCTCTTGGTTGAAGATGAAGTTAAACTGGCGCGATTTGTCGAACTAGAACTAAGTAGCGAAGGTTACAATATAAGCGTGGCACATGATGGCATCGCTGGTTTAACGTTAGCACGGGAGTTATCGCCAGATTTAGTCATTCTTGATTGGATGCTTCCAGGGCTGTCAGGCTTGGAAATCTGTCGTAGATTGAGGGCAACTGGTATCTCAATACCAGTAATTTTACTGACAGCAAAAGATGAAGTTAACGATCGCGTGGCAGGTTTGGATGCAGGAGCTGATGATTATGTAGTCAAACCATTTAGTATAGAGGAACTGCTAGCTAGAATCCGCGCTCATCTACGCCGCACTCAAGAAACAGATCGCGATATTTTTCAGTTTGAAGACTTGAGTTTAAATCACCGGACTCGCCAAGTTTACCGGGGTAAGCGGGCAATTGAGTTAACCGCTAAAGAGTTCGATTTATTGGAATATATACTCTCACATCCCCGTCAGGTATTTACTAAAGACCAAATTCTACAAAAAGTTTGGGGTTACGACTTTATGGGTAATTCCAATATCATCGAAGTATACATCCGCTACTTGCGTCTAAAACTAGAGGAAAATAATGAAAAACGCTTGATTCATACGGTGCGCGGTGTGGGCTATGTACTTCGGGAATAGTAAATTGATACTATATAACATTGTTTTAATTATCACCGAAAAACTTTATGATTCTTGAGGCAGTTATGCTTCATGTTAAACCTGGTTTGGAATCAGATTTTGAAGCTGCTTTCAAAAAAGCTTCTAATTTTATTTCCTCAATGGACGGATATTTATCTCATGAATTGCATAAATGTATAGAAGTTCAAGGTAAATATTTATTACTTGTCAAATGGGAAACTTTAGAATCTCATACTGTTGGATTTAGAAATTCTGCTGAGTATCAAGAGTGGAAAAAACTTCTGCATCATTTTTATGAACCATTTCCCACTGTTGAACACTTTGAAGAAATTAAAATATGAAAAACAAGAACCCCGACTTCTCTAATAAGCCGGGGTTCTGCGATTGTATCACTCGACTCGTTGCAACTGCGCTACTCTTGGGTCAACAATTTTTTGTCCCAAGCTGGAAAATTTAATTGCTACAGACATCTTATTACCCGTTCCGAAAACATGAGTGATTTCACCAAGACCAAAAGTTTTGTGTAATACTCGATCGCCTACTTGCCAATTCTGCTTCGTGTCTTGCTTTCCATTGGGAGTAGAGGCACTTTTAGTATAACTTTGACGACTTAGACGTTGAGTAGTTAATAATTCTTCTGGTAATTCGTCGAGAAATTGCGATCGCACCGCAGGTTCGCGAGAACCATACAAACGGCGTTCCCGCGCGTGTGATAAATACAACCTTTCTTGGGCGCGAGTAATCCCTACATAACACAAGCGGCGTTCTTCTTCCAAAGATGCGGGATCGCTGAGGGAACGAAAGCCGGGAAATAGCCCCTGTTCTAATCCCACCAAAAATACTACGGGAAATTCCAAACCTTTGGAAGCGTGCAAAGTCATCAAAGAAACGGCTGTCTGGCCTTCTTTTAAGTTATCCAAATCGGAACTGAGGGCGGCACTATTGAGAAAGTCTCGCAGGGAAATTTCTTCGTTTTCTTCTTGAAATTGCAGTGCAGCGTTATAAAGTTCCTGAACGTTTTGTACCCGATCTGTGGCTTCATCTGTGCCTTGATTCATCAAGTCTTGAACGTAACCAGAATCTTCTAATATTCCTTGCAAAACCTCTGTCACTGGAAGCGTAGCAACTTGTCCTTGCCAACGGCTAATCATTGCAGCAAAGTTATTTACAGCTTTTGCCGCCCGTCCAGCTAATGTATTAACTGATGTTTCATCGCTAAGTATTTCCCACAAAGTTGTCCCTAGTTGCCCAGAGGCGTTTACCAAAGCGTCAATAGTGGTTTTGCCAATTCCTCGCCGGGGAGTATTAATAACTCGTAATAAACTGACTGTATCAGCTGGGTTAGCGATCGCTCTTAAATAAGCAACTACATCTTTAATTTCTTTGCGATCGTAAAACCTCATTCCCCCCACAACTGTGTAAGGAATTTGATATTTCACTAACAATTCTTCAAAGG
Source organism: Nostoc sp. ChiSLP03a (assembly GCF_034531215.2). NCBI lineage: Bacteria > Bacillati > Cyanobacteriota > Cyanophyceae > Nostocales > Nostocaceae > Nostoc > Nostoc sp. ChiSLP03a. The sequence continues at coordinate 75,147 of NZ_JAVRBQ020000068.1, read as the reverse complement.
GACGAGATTGGGCATTTGTCCGATAAAGTATGGCAAAACTACCCCAGTTTAACTCTGGATTTTGGTTTTTTAAAGTGCTAATTTGATTAATTACAAATGCCGCTTCTGCAAGTTCTTCATCGGCTTTGTGATAAGTAATTTGTTCGCCCGATCCTCGCGTTGCTTTCAGGACTTTATCAATCCGTTGGGTGTTATTTTCAATCAGTTCATTAGCCGCTTGCAGAATATTTTCACAAGAACGATAGTTTTCTTCTAGCTTAACCATCGTTCGGGTGTCATCATCTACCAAACCATCGCCAAAGTCTTCCTGAAATCCTAGCAAGATGGTGAAATCTGCCATCCGAAAGCTGTAAATTGATTGGTCTGCATCGCCAACAACGAAAACTGAGCGATTTTCCCATTCCCATTCGCTCTTTTTGGTTTCGCCATTAGTAACTAATAAATTAATCAGTTGATACTGAGTGCGGTTAGTATCTTGGTATTCATCTACGAGGATATGACGAAACTTGCGATGCCAGTAACCCAATACTTGCTCGTTTTGTTGAAATAATCTTGTAGGGACAAGAATCAGATCGTCAAAGTCAAGAGCGTTGTTTTGTGCTAATTTATCTTGATATAAATTGTAAACTTGGGCAATTACCCGTCCGCGATAATTAGGTTGATCTCGCTCAAATTCTTGGGGTGATAAACCTTGGTTCTTAGCGTTACTAATAGCGTAACGAACAGAACGGGCATCAAACTTTTTATCATCTAAATTTAGCTCTTTATTAACGATTTCTTTGATTAGACTGATTACATCTGATTCATCAAAAATAGAAAAATTGCGATTCCACTTGCGTCCTTTTTCGTCTACGTATTTTTCAATATCAAAGCGGAGAATGCGAGAAAATAGACTGTGGAAAGTGCCACACCACAAATCTTTGATCGTATCTTTGTAAACTTGCGATCGCAGTAGCGTTTGTTGGTATTCTGTCAACAAATCCAATCGCTGACCGTGTTGTTTCATCGCCAGTTGTTCGGCAAACAGCCGTTGAATCCGTTCTTTCATCTCCCGCGCGGCTTTATTCGTAAAAGTAACCGCCAAGATATTTTCTGGATCGACACGGTGTTTCAGAATTAGATTTGCAATGCGATAAGTCAGCGCTCGTGTTTTACCGGAACCTGCGCCAGCAACAACTAGCAACGGGCCGCAGTAGTGTTCGACAGCTTGACGTTGGCTGGGGTTAAGGTGACTGAGAAAGTCGATGGTTGTTGTCATAGATGTGAAAAAGCGATGTCTCCGACGGTCACTGAGCGCAGCCGAAGTGCGGGCTACGCCTACGCCTGGGGTCACATCAATAGAAAGTCGCTATTGCCCAGATTACAACATCCTAACGAAACTTGGTCAACAAAGATTGTGTGGCAATCTTCTTAACCAGAATGGTACTGTATCATGATTTATGTAGAAGTAAGAAAAAGCTATGCTGTCAGTCAAAGGCACATTCCAAAACGGTGTAGTTCATCCTAACGAACCAATTGAAGGGCACGAGGGGCAGTCAGTTATAATTGTGTTTGTCGAAGAAAACCGCACACCTGGCCCAGCAACGCCAGAAGACTCAGATTGGGATAAGCTGAGGCAGTTGATTAAAAATTGTGCAGTTGATACAGATATTAGCGATTTGGCACAGCAGCATGACCATTATCTCTATGGAATGCCAAAGCGAGAATCATAACCTTAACGAAAGTTTTTGTAGATACAGCTGCCTGGATTGCTCTTCTTAATGTTAGGGATAATCTTCATCACCAGGCAAATGAGGTAATGGATAGACTTCTGCGCTTAGAAACGCCTTTAGTGACAACAGAATTTGTACTATTGGAGGTTGCAGATGCTCTGTGTACACCAGTTAGCCGTATTCAGACAGTTGCTTTCATCAACAGTTTGAGAGTTTTAAAAAGTGTGCAAATCATTCCTTTCGACCAAAAATTGCTGGATGAAGGTTGGATGTTATATAGCCAGCGTCCTGATAAAGATTGGGGACTAACTGACTGTATTAGCTTTGCGGTGATGACACAGGAGGGGATTACTCAAGCCTTTACATCTGATCGACATTTTGAGCAAGCAGGATTTACAAAACTGTTGTAAATCAAAAAATTCTGGGATTTAGACAAAGTTTGTGTTGTGGGAATTCATAATTGCCATGACAATACGTTAATTTTTCTACGTAGAAAACTTAGCCACTAGTTATTCCGGCGCGTTGTGTCGTAAAATCAGCCACGGGGAATCAAACATCAAAACATCGCGAGCAAGCTCTAACTTGTTCTGTTGTCAACAGTAGGGGCAATTAAATTAATAAATTGCCCCAATACGTTTTCGTGGGGACATAACAATGTTTCCTAGACCGTGGTTTATTTGCTTGAAAAACACTGTAATACCTAACTGAAAGTATAGTCACCAATAAGACTATTCACTCTTTGAGTACCCAATTGACATTAGGTAACAATACCAGATACATCATCATTGAACCGTTAAATTTTTAAAGATGAAAAATTTCTTGAATTGCAGGTTTCACAAGTATAAAGAGGGGTGGATATGGATTTTAGCTTAATTGTATCCAACATTTTGAATCCGCCAATTCTGTTTTTCTTTTTAGGCATGACTGCTATTTTTGTCAAGTCTGATTTAGAAATTCCCCCACCAGTACCCAAACTTCTTTCGTTGTATTTGCTGTTTGCAATTGGTTTTAAAGGAGGGGTAGAACTAATCAAAAGCGGACTGAATCAGGAAGTAATTTTAACACTCCTGGCAGCAATGTTGATGGCTTGTGTTGTTCCAATTTACACCTTTTTTATCCTGAAGTGGAAACTGGATACTTACGATGCTGCGGCGATCGCAGCAACCTATGGTTCTATCAGTGCCGTCACTTTCATCACTGCTGGTGCTTTTCTCACAGAGCTTGGTATTCAGTATGATGGTTACATGGTAGCAGCTCTGGCCCTGATGGAATCTCCGGCGATCATTGTAGGTCTGATCTTGGTAAGTATATTCACCGCTGATGAAAAGCGAGAGTTTGCTTGGTCGGAAGTTTTGCAAGAAGCATTTCTTAATAGTTCAGTTTTTCTACTAGTCGGTAGCCTCTTAATCGGTGTCTTGACAGGAGAACGTGGTTGGCACGTATTAGAACCCTTTGCTCAAGGATTGTTTTATGGCATTCTCACCTTCTTTTTACTAGATATGGGACTAGTGGCTGCCAGAAGAATTAAAGACTTGCAAAAAACCGGAGTTTTCCTGATTTTATTTGCCATACTAATTCCAATACTCAATGCAGGCATTGGATTAGCGATCGCCAAATTCATCGGTATGCCTCGCGGAGATTCGCTGTTGTTCGCTGTATTGTGTGCCAGTGCTTCTTACATCGCTGTCCCTGCGGCTATGCGGATGACTGTTCCCGAAGCAAATCCCAGCCTGTATGTTTCAACCGCTTTAGCAGTAACATTCCCGTTCAATATTATTGTGGGAATTCCGTTATATCTCTACGGAATTAACCTATTTTGGAGGTAATAATATGCACGTAGTTAAAAAGATAGAAATTATCGCTAACTCCTTTGAGCTTGCCAAAATTTTAGATAATTTAGACAAGTCGGGTGTACATAACCATGCCGTAATCCGAAATGTTGTTGGTAAAGGATTACGAGGAACGACAGAAGATTTAGACATGACCATGCTTGATAATGTTTACATCCTCGCGTTTTGTATGCCAGAACAACTCAAGCGTGTTGTCGAAAATATCAAACCAGTCCTTAATAAGTTCGGAGGTACTTGTTACGTTTCCGATGTCATGGAGATTCGCTCTGTCAGATGTGTTGCGTCAATGTAAAAAAGTTATAAATCAATGAAGCATTTCATAGAACGTCGTGAGTTTTTGAAGTTAGGAATGACCGGGGCGTTTGGGATGATGCTATCTGCCAGCGATTTACTTTGGCGGGTAGAACAGGCTAAAGCTGCCGAAATTCCCTCAACTTCCCCTGAATCTCTCAGTCCCGATGCAGCATTGCAAAAGCTGATTGATGGAAATCAGCGCTTTGTCGCTCATCATCCCCAATACCCCGATCAATCTGAGCTGCGGCTGCACGAAGTTGCTCAAGCTCAACATCCATTTGCAACTATTCTTAGTTGTGCGGATTCACGAGTACCCGCAGAAATTGTTTTCGATCAAGGCATTGGAGACATTTTTGATGTTCGAATTGCCGGAAATATTGCCACACATGAAGCGATCGGCAGTATTGAATATGCAGTTGTCTTATTAGGTTCTCCACTGCTGATGGTGATGGGTCATGAGCGTTGTGGCGCAGTAACCGCAGCTGTCCAAAACGAATCGTTACTCGGTGATATTAGTACTTTTGTGAAGGCAATTAAGCCAGCAGTGGAAAAGGTCAAGAGTCAGCCGGGTGACGCGGTTGAAAACGCTGTAGTGGCAAATGTGCAATATCAAATCGAACGATTGAAGCGCTCAAAGCTTTTAACTGAGCAGGTGGAATCAGGCAAATTGAAAATTGTCGGAGGACGTTACGACTTGGATACAGGAAGGGTGAGTATCATTACTTAATTCAGGGGATGAGGGGGTAGGGGGGCAGAGAGGCAGGGGAGCAGGGGAGCAGGGGGAGAATAACTCTAACTCATTACTCATTACTCATTACTCAGCACTCCTAACGCCCAATGCCCCATTCAATCCTGCACAGTCATTGGCAGACGAATAGTGAAAGTAGAACCAATTCCTGGCTGACTTTTGACAATAATTTCACCACCCATCATTTGACAAAAGTGGCGGCTAATTGCCAAACCCAGTCCTGTACCTCCATACTTTTTCGTCGTTGAAGTATCACCTTGGGTAAAAGGTTGAAATAACTGCTGCTGTTGACGGTTAGACATACCGATACCGGTGTCGGTAACGGTGAAAATAATGCTGCCCAAAGGAGCCTCCGGTCGGAATTCATCCTTTTCTCTGTTGACTGTCAATGTCACCTTGCCGTTTGTAGTGAATTTACTGGCGTTGCTGAGTAAGTTTAACAATACCTGCCGCATCCTAGTTTGATCGGCGTACATTGTGCCAAGTTGCTCATCAAAATTTACTTCTAAAACATTGGCATTTTTTTCTATAGCTGGTTTGACTGTGAGAACAACATTATGAATTAGCGTTGCAATCTCGAATGTCTCAGGATACAGGGTCATTTTCCCTGCTTCAATTTTTGACAAGTCAAGGATTTCGTTAATCAAGTGCAGTAGATGCTTACCGGCAGCGTTAATTGTTTCTAAGTCGGTGATAAAGTCTGGCGATAAACCAAGATCCGTAGCGTCGTCTTCTAGTAGTTGGCTTAAGCCAATAACAGCATTTAACGGTGTGCGTAATTCGTGGCTGACATTGGCCAAAAATATGCTTTTTGCTTTGCTAGCAGCTTCGGCTAATTCTTTAGCTTGTTGTAGTTCTTTTGTTCGCTCAGATACGCGCTCAATCAGACGATTTAGAGATTTGGCGAGTAGGCCAATTTCATCTTCAGTGGTAACAGGCGCTCGCAAATCAAAATTATGTTTCCTGGCAACTTGTTCGGCTACTTGGGTTACAGTGATCACTGGTTCAGCGATCGCTCGACTAGTACGCCAAGCTACAATGGCTGCGATCGCTACCGAAACCAGCATACTCACGATCACGATCAATCGCTCAACTATTCTCGCCTGCTCAACGGCATTTTGCCTTTCTTGCTCTTGATCTTGGGCTGTTTGCAGGATGTTAGTCAAGCTTTGAGAAAGCTGGTCTAGCTGCATGGCTGTTTCACCACGCATTATTGTTAATAACTGCGATCGGGCCGAAGAAATCTTCTGAGGCTGCACTTTTGAAGAGTCAATTTTCTGTAAGACGACCTCGATTTGGTCAACGTAGGATTTTAAATTAGTCTTATAATTCAGCAATAAGGTCTGCAAAGTCGAACTTGTTGCTGCTAGTCTTTTAGGTTTACTATCGAGAAATCCGCCAATTTTTGACTCTAGTTGCTTGGCTTTTTCAACATTCTTCAGAAAATCAGCTTTTTTGCTTTGCAGTTGTTGTGAATTTTCTAATACAGCAACTAGGTTATAACTATGTAATTGCGCCCCTACTACTGCATCTTTATAATTACTCAGTAGTTGTCCTTGTTCATAAGCTTGATTGAATTGTCTAACTTCCCTTCCTCGGTAGTAATTAGCAATCACTAACCCAGTCAGTGAGCCAAAAAAGCCAATTCCAATAGCTACAAAGTATCCATAACCAATTTTTTGATGGATACGCCAAGAACTAGCTTTGAGTTTCCCTCGTGAAGGAAATTCTATAGTTGGGAATTCGTCTGTCGATGGCTCTTCGGCTGACACTTTTTTGCTTTCTGAACTGCTGTAGATAGGGGTTGGCTTTTGAGTCGGCATTTCTCAAACCTCCTTGCCTTCCCGCAAAAATAATCAAATTAGTCTAGATTGTCAAAATACCTTAATTAGTCATTAACATCTACATTATCTTCTTTTATCGCAAGAGCAAATCATTGCTTGCTAGATAATTAGTACCACCTTAACTTATATAAGTAAATTTTCCAACTACCAACCTAAGTATAATTACTGTTTTAAGATAACTTACTTTTTTTAGGATCGACGATATAGTTTCCTCCACCAAAGACCAACCTGAGAGCGTCTTCTCCTGACTACACTACTTTCCACAATATGCGGTTGATAGCAAGCAATGAGTTCTTGCGATCGCCTACGCGATTACTCTACCTTATTGCTTCCTTAGAAAATTAATACAATCAGGAAAAAAACAAAAGGTTTGATACTTATTGGAAATTGGGCATGAAGAAGAGACAAGGTAGACAAAGAAGAGGGGGAAGACTTGGGAGAGATTTGTTCAATAATTCCCCCTTGTCTCCCTTGTCCCCCTTGTCCCCAAGTCTTCCCATATCCTGGCACACATATCATAAAACAGGTTAAAAGTCTAGTCTATATGAACGCGCAAAAATTTTTATTACGTATTAATATCAATACGAATGCGTGAATTGACGAACGCGGCTTAAGATAGCTTTAATATCGGATAAAATCGGCTTCTAGGCTTATATAAATGAGTAGTGGAGTGATTTTTGCATAATTTGTACTTAGATTTAGTACGATTATGAGCAAATGACACGCAATGGGATAATCACAACCTGAGGATTCCAGTTGATTCCAAAAATAAAACTCAGGAAGTTGATTATAATACATCCTGCTGCCTTCTGAGTTCTATCCTCCTACTGACTGTCTATCTTGTAGTTGATGCAGTAGATAGTATGGGGCAACTATGGTTATAGGACACTAAAATCTTTTTGTGCCTTTCACCAAATTGTACTGATTCACAAGTACATTACCTAATCAACAATCTTTTGGTTGTAATTATCCAGATTAGAAAAACTCAACTGTCAAATTAATAGGAGTGAAAATGCCAGAACAAGAATTTACCGAAACCCCATCTAAAGAGACTACAGTGGCAGAGATCAACAGCCAAACAGGAACCATCACCAAACTCCAGCCTCCGGCACAGTCTCAAGACGAATGGCTAAAATACGGGGAGCAAATTTCTACCTTTTTAGCAACATTACCAGATTATGTGGGAAGCTTCTTTAATCAATATAAGCAACCCCTGGTAACAGTTGGCTTGATTGTAGGATCAATTGTTGCCGTTAAAGTACTCTTGGCAATATTAGATGCTTTGAATGATATCCCTTTGGTAGCACCTACTTTTGAGTTGATCGGTATTGGTTACTCTGCCTGGTTTGTTTACCGTTATTTACTCAAAGCCTCAACCAGGAAAGAGTTAACGAGTGAAATCACCACTCTTAAATCACAAGTTGTCGGCAAACAAATTCCAGAAGCTTAATATCTAATTATCAAGGAAGGCAGTTCTTGCTGGAGGAAAACTGCCCGGTTGTTGAGCGTAGTCGAAACACTGTTTCTTGCCGTGAGCAAACGGGTCTTGGGTTTAAGACCACCACAAAACAAGAAAATTTGGGGCTGCTTATTAAGGAGGGGTCTGAATCCCCTTCTTAATAAAACCTCCAGCATAGCTGCCTACTTCAACGCTTCTCTATGAGACGCTACGCGTAGCTTGCTCTTTGTAGAAGTACGCTCTAATTCCAAATCCCCGAAGACTGGACGCCGGAAGTCGGTGTCCAGTCTTTTCTCAAAGTTGCTGACCAAATCTTTAACAGTTTGTAATATTAAGACTACACCCATAACGCTAGTAGCCGTAGAAGTTGCTTCCTGCGATCCTTGGTTTAATTACGAATTAGTAATTATTGTTGAGGCGAACCTCCGGTGGGTAATTTAACTTTTGGGTTTGGTTTTGGAGTCTGTGGAAGTTCTGGAGATATTTTGGGCGATGCCTGCGCCGGGCTATCCCTACGCACTATATTCGGAGATGTAATTGCCGCCAGTTTGCCCCGTTTGACTAAAGCTTGATGAATCATCGCCGCCACTTCCGCCCGACTAGCTACTTTGTTGGGATCGAGGACTTGGGGATTTGGGTAGTTAACTACCAGACCATTAGTTGTAGCGGCAGCGATTTTGCCGATAGCATAAGGTGGAATATCTTTAGCATCTTTATAGAAACTGATAATCTGATTTGGGGAAGTGGGTGCTTTCAAATTCAACCCGCTAACAAGGGCAACTAAAACTTGCACTCGTGAAATATTTTGTTGTGGTTTGAAGGTTTTTTTCGGGTAGCCCTTGAGAAAACCCGCACTGATGGCTTGGTCAATTGCTGAAGTTGCCCAGAATTTTGTTGGTACATCTTGAAATGCGATCGCAGTCTTAGACGGTTCTTGGTCAAAAGCTTTTTCTAGTATGGCAGCAAATTCAGCGCGGTTTACAGGCTGATTTGGTCTAAAAGAATAATCAGGAAATCCTTTGAGAATCCCACGGGCAGAAAGAACGTCTATAAAACGCCTACCCCAAAAGTCATTAAGCACATCGTTAAATGCAATTGGCGGCGGAATGATTGATTTTGGTTTTGCCGGAGTTACTAAAGGCAACGCTGATGATTTGAGTGATGACTCAAGTTCTGTTGCAGGAGATATAGGTCTTTGTGGTTGTGGGGATTGAGTTGGGATTACCAGAATAGATGGTAACATTGCGCGGTAAGGAGTTGCGCTGTTAGTTGGGAATGAAGGTGTCTTGGGTTCAACAACAGCTTCAGGTGAAGAATAGGGCAAAACGTTGTTGGGGACTGTATAAGGTTCTACCTTGGCAGTAGGAGAGGGCAATACTTGATTTGGTTGAACGCTAGGAGATGGAGTAGAGGAAGGCAACAGCAGTCCGTTTAAGTTCCAGCTAGAATCTCTGCGGGACAATGACCAAAAAAGAATCGCTCCGATAGTGGTGAAGGCAACCAAAATGGCTATAAATTCATCAAAGCCAAGGGCAGTTTTTGGGGATGACTCCGGTTCGGAAGGAGGTCTATTTGTCATCGTGATTACCCTGGTAGCAGTAAAATTTGTGTCTAAACAAATTAAGCCACAGATGACTCTTTTACACCAGCCCTTTTTTAATTCGTAATGACGCTCCTGCGTCGCTAACGCTACGCTAACGTAATTCGTAGTTTGTAGTACGGTATTAGATTTCTGGTTCAATGCCAAGCGATCGCAATTGGGCAGCTAGGCGATCGGCTCTTTGGGATTCTTGTTCGGCTCTTTCATCGCCACTCAACAACAAATTCCCTTGTAAATCCCACCAACGCAACCAGGGTAATTCCACATTCTGATATTTTCCCTGCCATAAGCCTAATTCAACACCCAAAGCAACTATAGGATAATGTCCTCGTTCATTTACTGGTAAAATCTGATACTGTCCTTCAATCAGATGATAAACTTCTAGGCTGGCTTTACTCGCTTCATAAATGCCGTAGAAGGCAGGACGAATCACCTGCTCATAAATCCAAAATTTACCCTTCAAAGGAGTTTTATCTCGTTCTTCACTACCGTCCCCAGAGACAAATTCTAAGACAATCAACGGGGCAATAAATTCTCGCCACATTACATAAGAACGTCGGGTTTGCCCATTGAGCAAAAATGGTACATTCGGGACATAAAACCAATCTGGTGCTTCTGCGCCTTTTTCAAGGGGATCGGTCAAGCGCCAGTAAATGCCTAAGTCCTGCCCTATACAGTATTCACCTTCAGGATTTAATTGCTTGAGGAGGGGTGTAATTGAGTCAGTTAGTAGGAGGCTTTGGGGATGCTCTTGCCAATTTTTCACAAACGTACCATTAGACTCAGGAAGCTGGGTATGATCGGGGAAGGGGAAAGGAGCGAGAGCGTTGAGTGGATCGGTTACAGAAGTCATAACGCTACCTTTGCACTTTTGGTAAAGGTTATTTTTAAGTTTAGCTTGCGTAGGCGTAGCCCGTCGTAGACATCGCTTTCTCAATATTCTCCACCCGGATTATAAATTGCACGCCAATTACTTCCAGTCGCCTGAGAAAGATTTTCTGCTTGATAGACCATTAGTTTTATTAGATACCTAAACTAAAACCGGATTTTGAGGGTGGCAGAATGTAAAATATTAACTTATTCTTTACCTGTCTTTGAAAAAATCAGGGTGTCTAGTGCCAGAAGAATTTAGTTGCCAAATCTCACCGCCATTTTTGTCTGAGGGTAGCGATCGCGATCTTGGTTTAGATTCAACCCTCCAAGAACTACCAATGTATAATTTCTCGGTGGAAATTAGCCACACCGGGATGGAAGTGGCTAGTTTTTTGGACAAATACCCCCTCCTACCAGGAGTAATTTTGGTAGAACAGGGACAGTTTATTGGGATGATTTCGCGGCGGCGACTACTAGAATTTTTGATTCGTCCATTCGGACAAGAGTTATTTGTTCAGCAACCATTAGCTGTTCTCTACAGCTATGTGCGGACACCGATGTTGCTAGTTACTGATACAACATCGATTTTAACAACAATGCAACTTAGCTTAAAGCGATCGCCAGAATTATTAGCAGAACCAATTGTCGTAGAAACGGAATCTGGTGCTTATAGATTGTTAGATGTTCAAGAATTGAATATTATTTCTTGGCAAATTCGGGGAATTGACAATCTGATTCGTTATGAACGCAGTCAAGCCCAAATGATTCAAAATGATAAAATGGCAAACTTGGGGCGTTTAGTAGACGGTGTAGCCCACGAAATTTTAGACCCAGTGGGTTTTATTTGGGGTAATATAATTTATGTTTCAAACTACAGTCAAGATTTACTCAAACTAATAGCAGCTTACGAGCAAGAGTTACCATCAGTTTCTCCGGCAATTAATCAGATTAAAGAAGAAATTGAATTTGATTTTTTAGAACAAGATTTATCGCGATCGCTTGCTAGTATTCGCACAGGAGCGGAAAGATTAAAAAAACTTGTTACTAGCTTGCAAAACTTCTGTCATATTGATGAACTTTTTCCCAAACCAGTAGATTTACACGCTTGTATAGATAGCATAATTTTATTAATTAATAGCCGTCTTCAAGGAGAAATTGAAATCGTCAAATACTACGGTCAATTACCCCCAGTGTATTGCTTTATGGGGCAATTTAACCAGGTTTTGATGAATATTTTAAGTGAAGTTGTGGATACTTTACTCAATGAAGCAGTGCGACAGCAGTTACATTTAGAAGAGACAAAGACTGTTCAAAAACCACGAATCGAGATTACCACAGAAGTGATATCACAAGAAGCAAGCAACCCAGATGCACCCGATTCTCGCTGGGTTTTAATTCGCATTGCTGACAATGGCTCTGGAATGTCTGAAGAATTACAACAGCAAATTACGGAGTCTTTTTCTCTGGAAACAAAGAATGGTAAAAATACTGGTTTAGCAGTAAGTTATCGAATTATCACTGTGAGACATGGCGGAAAATTAAATTTCCATTCACAGATTGGTATAGGTACAAAATTTGAAATATTGTTACCTTTGGTGTAAAAAAATATATTGATAAAAATGACTCATATATTAACAATTTTTTCAAATAAATAATTGCTCAAATACTGATTCTGAAATCAGCATGAGTTCGTGTTGAAGTTATTCTATTATAACTTTAAGATCCTTAGATAGTATTTAAGGTTTCCCAAAAGCTGCTTAATGCAGTTAAGGAACGCTGTCCTAAATACTTCCTGGTCTTGTTCTAATCATTGCTAAAATGTCATAAATATTTTTCATTTTATTGCCTATTTAGAAACTAATACCAATTTTTTATAAAGCTGCATAGAATTCGATCCCCCTAGCCCCCCTTATAAAGGGAGGAACCAGAAAAACATATCAAAGTCCCCCTTTTTAAAGGGGATTTAGGGGGATCTAGATATATGTAACTTCACATTAAATTGGTATAAAATACTTGATTTAGTGATATTTTACCCCGCAATATATCCCCAGCCCCACCTTTAAAAAAGCAGGGCTGTTTCATTTTCTCAACTGAGTTCTTTATTATTAAAATATCGTTTTTAGCAAACTTTCGCCACGTTGGTAAATTTCCCGTGCGTGATCAGTCCAAGCACCTTGTCCCCAATAACGAAAACAACTGGTTTGCAACAACAGGTTATGTAGAAGAACATTACGATAATGAGATTGTCTGGTTACAGATTCTGCTGAGTCAACTTGTTGTAATGGATCAAATTTCTGATGGAATAAACTGCTTAATTGATACATGGGAGACAATACGTTTTCATATCCTTTTACCCAACTGATATGATTTGTCCATGAGGCTCCATCTAAATGAAAATTAGAGTTTGTTTGCTTTAATTCTTGAATGGCATTCTCTACAGCTTCCGGTTGAATATTATCTAGTGAAACTCGCTGCCAAATTTGATGTTGTCCCACTGGCTGACAAGTTGGATAATCTTCAGGTGTGCATCCCGCTGCTTCGATTAATTCTAAATATTCTGTACCACACATTCCAACTACACCTGATTTTCCTCCGCCATTATTTACCATATCCCACCAAGCTTGTTTAAAAGCGCTAGGAAATTCATTCATCATCACGCCGCCATTTTCACCATCGCCAATTTGGCTAACTATTGGTGGTATAGACACATTACCAAGTTGTTGTTTTGATAATGTTTTAGCTTCATAATAAGGCTGCATCTGAGCAACTAATTTAGTATCAGAACCTTGGGTTTTAATTAAAGCTGTGATGCTAATTGTTTCGCCTTGAGAATTCCGAGCAATTAGACGATGTGGTAAATGTTTATGAGTGAGAGATTGGCCAGTAAGAGTTTCTACAGAATGTTCTTGAACAAGTAACCAGCGATATCCACATTCTTTTAGCGCTTTCACAAATTCAAAAAGAGCATCCGGGTGATTTGGTAGGTGCATTTCTGGCGGCGAAAATCCTTTGACTCGCGCTAGTGCTTCCCAGCCAAAAATTGCTGCAAAGTGATGTTGCCATGCAACGATATGTAATTTAATATCTGCTATGGGTGTGGAAGGAATAACTGCATGACCCCACATTGTACCCAGCCATTCTACATAAGGTTGATAAGTGCGATCGCAAGTAATCCGTTTGAGATTATCCAGCACATCACCGCGTCCCATTTGCCGCAGTCCCCACAGCAGATTACCGGAGTAATCTAACATTACACGCGGATTGCAACCTTGATTGACAAGTTCGGGGATCAAGTCACCCATGCGGCTGTAACAATGGGCAAAAGGATCTGCATTGTGGTTATCCCCTTGATGAGGATGTTCAAACATATATTGCAGATTGCCGATCAGTGTACCGCCATTTCCAGCAGGTATAGTTGGCTGGTGCATGTGCAAAGCGATCGCAAATACAGCATTTATATCTTCTAAGCGGATATTCGTGGTTGGTAAAAATACAGGCGCATCATGGTTAACCACAGAGAGAACCTCTGTTTCCCAACCAGAAATATTCGGCAAGCCATCAATGATTTCGGGCAAAGGAGTCAGGGTTGTGGGGAAGGAAAGCATTTCTGATTGCTCCGAAACAAGGTATGTCTAATTATGCGATCGCCCAGCAATTTCTGAACTGCAACTTTATTTATTGATGCAAACTGCGATCGCTTTGTAGTCCCGCAATATCTGTGTATTTCAACAGTTTTGATATCATACTTGTATAAAAAGCGCTAAAAGATAGACAGTAATTCTATTTAATTTTGTTGCTATAAGCGTACATTTGTACCTCCCTATAGTCGATTCATTATGTTGCAAATATTTTTGAAAATGGTATGATACAACTCAAAATTCAGAAATTCAAATTTCATCTGGTTTTCTGGGCTTGAATCTGTTTTGCTTTTTTAAATAAGCTATAAAATCCACAAAAACTATAAACATTAAATATTATTTTTTTTCAAGATAAAAATTTTTATTCTATGCTTTACGCAAATTCAATTTGAGGATAAGTCTAATGAAACTAAAACAATTTGGAATCACATTTTTGAGTGTTTGTATTGCTGCTTTTTCAGGAATAAAAGCAGCAGAAGCAGCATCATTTTCAGTAATTGCCGACGATCTTAATAGTCCACGAGGTCTAAATTTTGGCCCTGACGGCAGCCTTTATGTCACAGAAGCAGGAACAGGCGGAAATGGAGCTTGTGTTCCTTCACCGAGTGCCGCAGGTCAATCTTTATGTTATGGCACAACTGGTGCAGTGACAAAAATTAGAAATGGTACGCAAGAGCGTATACTTACAGGACTTCCTTCTTTAGCATTACCAAATGGTACTGATAGTAGTGGGCCTCAAGATATCAAATTTGATGCTACTGGTAAGCCTTATATTGCAGTTGGGTATGCTTCTAATCCCACATTTCGCGCCACATTAGGTAACACTGACTTAGGAAAAATCATCACTGCTAATTTCAATACAAATTCCTGGACTAGTGTGGCTGATTTAGCTAATTATGAACTTGCAAATAATCCTGATGGAGGCGATCTAATTAGCAATCCCTTCTCTCTTCTTTTAGATGGAAATAAGATTGTTGCAGTTGATACTGGTGCTAATGAATTACTCAGCGTCGGGACTGATGGAAGTAATTTAAAGGCGATCGCCACAATTCCCCGTCAGACATTAACTAATCCAGTTTTTCCCACTGGTGCATCGTCATCGCCATTTGAAATCCAAGCAGTACCCACAAATATCGCCAAAGGCCCAGATGGCGCTTATTATATTAGTCAATTAACTGGTTTTCCTTTTCCAGAAGGTGAAGCAAAAATTTACCGAGTTGGTGCTGATGATAAACCAACAGTTTATACTGATGGCTTTACCCAACTTACTGACTTAGATTTTGATAGTCAAGGTAATTTATATGCTTTGCAGTACGCCAATCAGTCACTCTGGAAAGGTAATCTAGATGGTTCTGTAATTAAAATAGCTCCTGATGGGACTCGCACAACTATTCTCAGTGGCAATGGATTAGAATCTCCTACTGCTTTGACTATTGGTGCTGATGGTGCTATTTACGTGACAAACCGAGGCGATGGCCCAGGACTTGGACAAGTTATCAAAATTGAGAATTCCAAGTCTGTTCCTGAATCTACTTCTACTTTCAGCTTATTAGCATTTCTTGGCACTGCGAGCCTTACTTTTTTGCACAAGGGTAAAGCCAAAAAACTAAAGATTTCGGAGAAGTTTATTCAGGAGTGTTGAGTCAATACGGTTCGGATAAGATCCCCCCGCCTACGGCGACCCCCTTAAAAAGGGGATAAAGAGGGGAAAAAGCCCCCCAATTTATCGGGGGGTTGGGGGGATCTTCGAGAGATAAATATGTTAACCAAACTGTATTGAGTGTTGAGTCAGCGATCGCTCTCAGCGTCTCCCCTTCTCTACGAGACGCTACGGGAAGGGGTAAGTTTTTCAATCAGCCGTTGTCTGCTTGGTGCTGGCGGTGTTGCTATGCGTAAAATTAGCTCTAACAACCAAGGGGCGAGGCGTTGACACAACACGGCTAAATGACTTTGCCATCCAACTAAAATTTCTGATGAATCATTCTGCATTCCGGTGACGAGTGCTTTAGCCACTTGCTGGGGAGTCATGGGAATCGCCCAGCGAAATAATTTTAAGTCGCGCACCATGTCTGTGTCTGTCAAGGAAGGTAGTAATGCAATGACGCGGATATTGTGTTCAGCTAATTCTTGGCGCAAGGCTTGGGTAAATCCTAAGATGGCAAATTTGGTTGCTGAGTATGTCGCCATTGTTGGTGCTGCAACTTTCCCCATCAGGCTCGATACATTGACAATTGTCCCTTGTTTTTGGCTGGCCATGCGTCGAGCAATCAGACTAGTGAGGTTGTACATTCCTAACAAGTTCACAGAAATTTCTTCTTGAACTTGGGGCATTTTAGATTGCAAAAATGAGCTTTGGTATGCGACTCCCGCACAATTAACTAGCAGGTGAATCTGTCCGTAATTGCGCCACAGTTGGGCAACAGCGATATTTACTTCTATTGTCTGCGTCAAATCTAAAGCTACGATCGCAGCTTCTGTACCCATCGCCTCGATTTCGTTGGCTACCTCCAATAACTTGCGGCGATCGCGTGCTACCAATATCATCCGTTTGATGCCTTGTTGCGCTAATTCGAGAGCGATCGCTCGTCCAATTCCACGCGAAGCCCCTGTAATTAAGGCAACTTTACCTTGAATCTCCATTAGTTTTATTCTCCAAAATTTAAGTCTTACCAAACTCTTCGTTATTGCCGATACACACAAGCAAGAGCTACTTACTTGTCGGCACATAGTAAGACAAATAATCAATCGCAATTCAAATCAAACTGAAACTAAGCCTTTAGCAACGAGACATTTCTTGGTTAATCTGCAATCCCTCATAATTGTCTATACGAGGCAGAAATTTCTCGTTTTGAACCCGTCAAAGCCTAACACACTTGGCTGAATGGGTATAGCTCATAGATTTTATTTCTCCTAGATCCGAGCGTTCATCAGCATCGCTGTCATACACACGTTAGCAATTAAATCAAGCTGTTGCAATATTTTTTAATAAGAATTTCTTAATACTTCTTAACGACAAGTATATATATACAAAAGATTTTATTAAATAAGTTTTTATGAATCCCTCAGTACCAATATCTCATTTTCCTGACAAATAGCCTTGTTTTAGGAAATTGTGATATCTAATTCATCCCTTAGAAACAAAAAAGACATATAGCATTTTGGCTGATGGTTGCAATAGTCAGAGTTTTTAACTCACAAAATTACATCAGTATATTTACTGTTTTATTGAAAATAAAGGTTGACGATCTTTATTGATTGAAAATAATCAAAAATGGCTAGATTGTTGTCTAAAATTATCAGCCAAAACTTTAGAATAAATAGTAATTTCTTTAGGTTTAGCTTTGAGTTCATCAAAGTAATGCTTGAGACTTGCTTTGTCTATAACCAACTTCAATCATTCATTAATAATAAGATCCCCGATTTCTTTAAGAAGTCAAGGATCTGAACTGTAAGTCAATATGATTCCTAATAGATCGTTTTGCCGAAAATTGCACTCCGTACATTTACGTAACTATTAATTATTACTCCACGCTTAAATCGACTTACTTGCAGCAAGGATAGATATCAATATTGCTCGGTTAAAAATATTCATAAGTTCGGTTGAGCGTAAGCGCTACCCAAAAAACCAAGCAAAATGTTGGGTTCCGTTCCTTAGAGGATGTCTGAGAAGTATTCAATATTTCGCTTGATCCCCCCTAGCCCCCCTTAAAAAGGCTACGGTGTACACACAAGTGGTAGCAGCAAGGGTTTCAGGCTTTATGAACCCTTTAAATGGTCATTACGAGCGCAGCGAAGTAATCGCATTATCCAGTAGTTTTTGTGATTGCGTCGTCGTTCCTCCTCGCTGCGGACAAGGTTTGGGAGCGATCGTACAACAAGATAGCTAGGCGACGAAACCAAGTGTCAGGTAGGATTTCAAGACTTGTGTGTACACCGTAGCCTTTTTAAGGGGGGAACTGGAATCAAAGTCCCCCTTTTTAAGGGGGATTTAGGGGGATCTACAAGTCTCGAATACAACACCAAAAAGTTTTCAGACATCCTCTTAGCCCAGAGCAGGACTTTTGATCTCAAGAGTAAATTTAAGTGCGATCGCGATTTTATTGCCCAATCAGATTTTTTAGTCACCTGACTTTTTTGCTTGAAACGCTTGTAAATCAGCGCTTTTTCGGGAACGAAACAGCCCTGCTTTATAAGGGGCGTAATTTAACTTGTATATACACCCTAGCTTACCAAGGGGGGACTACAGGGGGGTTAAAACGATCTCAAATTCTCACGAATGATTTAGGAACTGCTATATAAGCAACAGATACCTCGAAGTCGTTTTGAGGTACTCCAAAGTCGTTTTGAGGTACTTCAAAGTCGTTTTGAGGTACTCCAAAGTCGAAACAAACTTGATAACTATAAGATATATTGATAGGGGAAAACTTATATTGGCTTAATTAATTATTTATCGGAAAAAGCTTTTCACATTACATAAAATTTTTACAATGAAATGAAAAAAGGGTAAAATTAAGAGGAGAATTATAAAGATTTGGTATTGAGCCTAAAATCGCTAGTTGATGTTTAGACTTATAATATATGTGTGAATATATGTGAATTTTGTCTTTACATAGCAATACATCCAGGCTAAGTCTTGGTTATTAAGCGAAAGCCAGCAAGATTTTTTTGGCGAGATTATTTGCATAACCAAAATACTTTTTAGCGCTCATGCTCATTGACCCCCAACCAGACTTTCTTCGCCCAGTTGAAAGCGACGAATATCTTCCTCCGATTAGCAGTTGGACATGGCTGGGAGGGATATTTTTAATTGGAACTGTTGGCGCTGCCTTCGGTCTTGCAAGTGTCATTCAATACAATGTAGTAGTGAGAGCAGATGGTACTGTCCGTCCCACGGGAGAAATACGGTTAGTGCAAGCAGCAACAGAGGGGACGGTTAGAAGCATTAGGGTGAAAGAAAATCAAGTTGTGAAAAGGGGAGATGAGATTGCACTGCTCTACGACACCCAATTACAAAGTAAAAAAAGCCAAATTGCCGGCAATATTCGGCAGAATCATTTACAAAGAACGCAAATCGATGCACAACTAAGAGCGCTACAGAATCAAATCACAGCTGAATCCAATTCGATGGGACAGGCGATTATCTCTGCGCAAGCCGATCTTAGTCGTAATCAACGGGATTATGGAGACAAGCGAATTACCAGTAAGGCAGAAGTGGATGAAGTAGAAGCCTCTGTGGAGTTAGCAAGGGAAGAACTGAAGCGGTATCAGCAGTTAGCAGAGACTGGAGCGATCGCAGCTTTACAGATTAAGGAAAAAGAACAAGCTTTTAAGGCTGCACTTGCCAGATTAGAACGGATCAAAACTGGACTCAATCCCACTAGCGCAAATGTGGAGATCGCCAAAGAACGCATTGCCCAAGAACGAGCAAAGGGTGAGTCTATGCTGGCAGCATTGAACAAAGAAAGACAAGAACTTATTGGGCGTCAAGTAGAAATTCAAAATCAAATCAGCAGCGCTCAAGAAGAGCTAAAACAACTCTCAACAGAACTGCAAAAAACTGTAATTCAGGCTTCAGAGGCAGGTACTATCCTAAAACTAGAATTAAGGAATCCTGGGCAAGTTGTTCGTGCTGGGGATGCGATCGCTCAAATTGCTCCTAGTAAAGCACCTCTGGTGATCAAAGCCCGTGTTGCCGCTTCTGATATTAGCAAAATACAGGTGTGTAAAGTCGTACAAGTAACGAAATGTTCGCAAGGGGAAGTACAAATGCGGCTTTCTGCCTATCCCTACCCAGATTACGGCATCCTCAAAGGATCTGTTAAAGCCATAACCGCCGACGCTATTACATCTCAAGTTAACGGCAATCCAATTCCACCTTACTATGAGGTGACAATTGAGGCAGAGAGACCTTATTTAAAAAAGGGCGATAAATCCTATCCCATTCAACCGGGGATGGAAGTTACAGCTGATATCATTTCCAAAAAAGAAACTGTAATGACATTTATTCTGAGAAAAGCAAGGTTGCTAACAGATTTGTAAGCTTTTTCTTGTATTCCACGCCATTGATAACCACTCAGGATTTATGCATTAGACCTCTTGCACGGTTCCGATCCCCCCTAACCCCCTTAAAAAAGGCGGAACTAGTAGTCTGCCAACCCAAAAATGCGCTTGTGAGGGCTGGGGAAAGGTTACTGGGTTTGGGATTTAAACCCTTTACCCCGCTTGCGTTCGCTTGGCGAACTACTAGAATCAAAGTCTCCCTTTTGAAGGGGGATTTAGGGGGATCAAACCACATTTTGCACTAAGCATAGAGATGTGTGTACACCGTAGCCTTTGGGAGAGGGATTTAGGGTGAGGGCTTTTGATCCCTCCAATCCCCCTGCAAAAGCAACAGGGCTGTTTCATTGCCTCAAAGGTTGATAAGGGGTGGAAGTAGGTTGAGGATTTGATGGTTTGCTAGACTGGGGAGTTGACCCACTCCAAACTCGATCGAACTGAGCTACCGACAACGACTGTAAAATACTAAGATTAAGCGGCTCTTTGCTGATAAATGTAGCGTAGGAAGGCTGCAAATAAGAACGGTATTCAGGGCGGTTAAGGAGATGGGTTTCTAAAAAAGCGACGCTGAGGGCGTTGAGATAAGAATAAACAGCAGCACGATCGGGGCCTAGTAAGGCAGGTGGTACAGGTAAGACATCGTTTTGAGGAGTAGGTTCGGCGATCGCTGAAAAGTGGGTGGCATTTTCAATCAAAGCCAGGTACTTATTGGAGTCAGAAAGCCAGGTAAAGGGGCGAATTTGCTCAGATACGGGTGGTGCGAAAACATCTTGACTACCTGCTACCAGCATGACGGGAATTTTAATTTGACTGATTCCCCCCTGACCCAAAACTGAACTGTCAATGGGATTAATGGCAATGATGGCCTTGATGCGATCGTCTTTGAGTTCGTAATTTATTGGTGGTAAATCGTTTGCTTGACACTGCAAAAACACCGACAAATTTAAGGATGAATTATCGGGATTGCAATCTTGCCTGAGTTGCTCAAAGTTAATATTGGCTCCTGCTAAAGTCAAAACAGTATAACCACCAAAGGATTGACCGATCGCCCCAACTTGCTGAAAATTGAGTTTTCCTTGGAGGGTAGGATCGGATTTATCTAGACGCTGGAGTTCATTTAGTAGATATTTGATATCCAAAGGTCGGTTGATAAATTCTGCTGCATCTGGCGGCCCTGCCAATCCCGCAAAGTATAGCTGAAAGCGTTCGGCATTACTACCAGGGTGTTCTAGTACAGCAACAGCAAAACCATAGGATGCTAAATGTTCAGCCAGGTAGACAAAGGTAGAGCGATCTGAAGCCAGTCCATGAGAAATTACAATCAGGGGAAAGGGTGGTGAGAGTAAATCTCCAGTTTTTTGTGAACCTGCTGACGGCAAATAGATATCTACAGGTAGACGGCGCGAGCGAGAAATGTCATTTAACTCTAAGCTTTTTTTCTGCCAGGTGAATTTTCCTGGCGATCGCAAATCTGGTTTTTGAGAGAAATCAATTTTGGAAGTGGCTGCTTGAGCGATCGCTTCTTTTTGCAGAGAGGCAAAAACTTCATCCTTTTTTTTAATCAATTGCGACAAGTCATCGACTATCCTTAATCCCTCTGTGAAATTTACCCGGATAGTATCGCTAGGAAATTTCCGCAGTAAATTCACAACCGTTAACCCCTCTTTTCGATCGGCAGCAGACAAAATTAAAGAGGCACGTATGGCATAGAAGCCATTCTTTCGAGACTCAGTGAGCAGTAATTTTCCTAGTTGTTGCACCAACCGCTCGCCTATCGGTGAGTAGGTAACTTGAGATACTAGTGTAGGAGTGACATCAAAGCGTTGCTGGAGTAGATCCCGCAGTTGGGCAAGTTGTTCGGGAGTCGCACGGCTAGCATAAAAGGACAAATCTTGATCGATTTTGCCCTCTTTAGCAAAGGTTTCCAGCGAGTCTACCGATAAGGAAAATTCGCCGAAAGGAGGATAATAAAAGCTAATGCGTTCAGCCCCCAATCCGGGAGTAGCAGTCAAGAACGTAGATAGCAAACCTAAACCCAAATATTTCAAAAATTTTTTCATTAGAAAAACCCACTATCTAACCCTGCTTAAACTTATTTGGGCAGGGAGGAAAGCGGGGCGGGATCTATAACCGCTTTCCTGTTGAATTGGTTTAGATATATCAAACAAGCTACAAGCACAATAAAGCAAGTACTTACGAGAAATTTGACAGGAGCTTTGAACGAGCAAAATACATGAGTAGCAAATTTTTCAACCAAACAGCATCAGTAGCGCGATAATAGATATAGAGATCAAAATTAAGTTATATGTCCTTTGCTTCCTGCGCCTGTTGTGTTGTCGTCCTCAACCAACAACAAGAGCAAAATATCTCCCACCAAAAGCAGTGCCAGGATGTGCCAGTTAAGCCCAGTAAGAGCACGGTTAAAAGTTGTACTGTAATTGAAAATGGCCGGGTGGTCGTTAAACCCTTACAACCACCACTCAATCAGGCTTCCGAGTAACTTTTAGAAATTTCCTCCTTCACTCTAAGGGTAAAACATCGTGGAAGCAGTTGTAATCAATGTAGCGATGTCCATCGGGTGTGTGGTAAAAGATATCGACAAATTGATTGTTCCACAAAATCTCGTTAGCACCATAGCTATGACGGGCATGAACAACCTGGGCAACCGTTTCATCAATGCCACTCAAAGAGACAATCAGCATAGTATTTGTCTGGGTTAACGATTCTGGTGTCATCCCATACAAGGGACTAAACTCATCAATGACATGCATCACTGACCAGCTTAACGTGAAGCTAGGTGTTTGGTTCCTCACCAGTTTAAGATCGTGGAACCGACGTATGAACTGTCCTTCTAGGGTTACTTCGTCGCGCATCAAGTAGACTCGCATCTGCGCTTCCAGAATCGTATTGCGACGCTTATTAGCGCTGCGAAATATCAGAGTCGGCATCGCATTATGAGCTGTAATGACAGCAACACGGCTAAAAAGTACACGGGCTGTAGGTCGAGAGAATCGAGCAAACGCCAGTCCTGTCATCACTGCAATTCCCACCAAACCGATCATTGCTTCAATTGTGACAATAATGTTGGCGTAAGTTGTTTTCGGATACATTGCCCCATAGCCAATAGATGCTAGGGTTTGGACGCTAAAGAAAAAGACATCTAAAAAAGAGCCAGGTTGGGCGTTGGCAATACAATCTCCTCCGATTAAGTAAGCTAGGGCAAATAGAGCATTAATAGTTATATAGAAAGTACAAATCAGCAGCAGAAAGCCAGTCCAGGGGATCGTTAACAGCAGATGATAGGGATCGCGCCAGTAGGAATGCCATGCACCCATACCTATAATTTCAAATTTTCCATCTTGAACTTGAATCTTAATCGGTGGGATCGAACGCTGTCGTTTCTTGGGTGAAAGTCTCTTCAGTCGAAATTTCATTGCAAGTAGCCAAAAGAACGGCAACTACTTAGTATTGTAAATTAAGTTGCATTAGAGACATTCACTCTAGACACAATGGCACTAAGAAAAGTCCAAAGGCTTGTGTCGCCTTGTTCCCAGTCTCCAGGCTGGGAATGTATTTAAAAGAGGCTCTGCCTCTTGTCAAGAAGATCGGAGGCGGAGCCTCCCAGAATGGGTTCCCTACCTAGAGGCTGGGAACCAGTCAACAAGAGTGAAATTTTTAGCTTAAACAAGTATTTTTACTAGCATTGTTTGTATCCAAAATGTAATAAAATCAACACGGCAAACACAAAAATAAAATATGTCAAGTAAAGAATCGAGAGAATGGCATTTAACCCCTAATGGATGGGTTGCTGGAACATTGCAACACGATAGTGGACGTAATCCCATTTCGCCACCTGACAATAAAGTTCTAACTTGTATCTATAAAGAGACTATACTTCCTGATGCTATGGCATTATCAGGTTATGGTGAGCCAGACTTTAATCTATCTAGTAATGTTAGCGTCATTTGGCGTTGTTCAAATCATCAGCTTATATCTGAGCTTTTAGATAAATTTGGTTCATGTCCTGAGAGTATATAAATTCTCAAGTATCTATTTTTTTATAAACATATATGGGTCAATTTATTACTGAAACCCTTATTTTTGGTGTTGTTTTAATTCCACTAGCTTTAGGTTTAGGTCATTTTTTAGATTTTGACAAAGTTCAAGGTATGAGCCAGAAAGAATATAATTCTTATATAAAAATTATAATTTTTAAATGTTGGATAATTTTATTCTTACCTCTCAGTCTGTGGCTACGATTCCAAGCAACTCATGAATGTACTAAAAATTTATTTTAAAGAATCACCGACAGATGGGGTATCAAATAAATGAAAACTGCTGTAAATCAGCAAAAAAATAGGGTGTGCAATGCCCACCCTACTAATTTATCTGCTAGAAACTTATTAAAAACTTGTTGCTATGGCTTTAGTGATTGACCTTTAGAACAGCGGTCAAACCACTCCTGGTATTTTTTCTGGTGCGATTCATCTTCAACTGCAATGGTAACACGCACCTGCTTGCAACCGTTATTTCGCTCTAGTGCGATCGCATTCAATAATAAATTAGCAATTCTAGGTGAGCTAAACTCGCCGCTTACCGTTAAACCGTTGTCATGTGTAACTTCAAGTCTTTCTACTTCGGTCAAATCAACGCCAGGAATTTCTTCTTGTCCTAAATCAATTTCTGCGAGTTGTTTGTGTTCTGGGTTAATTTGTTCCACAATCAGCTTTTCACGCCGGACAGGAACTTGTACAATCCGAGTTTCAATGACTTTGCGAACAATTACCTCACCAACTTTACGCTTACTGCTTTCAACAACTAGTCGTTCTTCTAGTAGACGAATAATCTGTTCTTCAGGAATCTGTTCTAAATTATTTAATGACTCAACTGAGCTATTTGTCGTTTGATTGTTAGCTACTTGCTCAGTTGAGTTAAAATCGCCTGGTGTTTCTGATTCTAAATATTCAGGCATATATTCAATTTCTGATTTGTTTAAGTCTATGAAAACAGATTGAGTCGGCTTGTCTATTTTTTTGATTCTCTGGCTCTGCAACTGAAATAAAGAAGGATGTTTATCAGTTAACTGCTGGCTAGATTCATGGTTCGATATTACGAGGTTTAGCCGACGATTAGCATCCACAATTAAATCATGAACTACTCCTACTAGCTGACCTTGATTATCAAACACAGCAAAATTGTTCACCTTCTTTCTTAAATCTACCAGCGAGGAGATAGTGCGAGAATTACCCTTTGCCTGTAAAGTGTTTTTTGCCATAATTTGGCTATTCATCTGGAAAGTTTACTAACTGCTTTCTACTTAGCTAAATTAAATGTATTAATCATCTGGATACCATTTAGATAGTATTTGCGCTCAATGGATTTATCCAACTCATATCCAGAGTAATATTCGCAATCAAAAATACTAAGTGGTATCAATACTTTTCGCTTAAGGAGGAAAGGGGAAAGGGTGACGATTTTAATTTATCTTTACCCCTTTCCCCAGACCAAAAGAGAGATTGTTGGGTTTATCCGAAAAGTATTGTAAGTGGTATCAGCGTAAGGACAGGTAAAGCTAATTCAACAGCTTCACCTGTACTGTGTAAAATTAATTATTAGTCATTAGCTAGTAACTAATGACTATATATAGTTAGCGTTCTTCAATGGGAAGATTACCAGAATTCACATCTAACTCTTCACGACGCACAGTTTCTTGAGTTTCAACTGTGTCTTGCTCGACCACTTTTCTAACTCTGACTTCTTCACGCAAAAATGCTTCTTTGCGAATATCAGGAGTTTCTTCATGGATTTCTATGCGAGCAACTTCGCCTTCACGGAAGTCTGCTTCGCGCCCAGAAACAGGCGTACCCGCATCTGCTGGAGTTACACGTTCAATCACGACTCGTTCTCTTTCTACTGGCACTGCAACCCGTGCGGTATCAGTTTCAACATGCTTGCCAATCGTTACTTCTCCAGTTTTTTGGCGTCGTTTGCTGGCAATCAACCGTTCTTCATACAATCTTAGAGTTTGATGATCTTGCTCGTTTAAACCGTATAAAGCAGGCTCATTTTCGTAAGTGTAGCTATCACGGGCGTAAGTAGGAGTTGTACCCAATGGTGCTACAGGCGTTCCTAAAGGATCTAATCCTGCTAAAGGGTCTAATGGTGTTGCAGCTTCTACAGGAAGGTTGTAGTCTGTGGGTTGGCGATATACCCCACGCACCCGTTCTTCATAGTCGTAATCAAGGGTTTGACGTTCATCGAACTCAGGCAAATCTTCAGCTTGCTCTCTAGTCAAACCAATTGTGTAAACGCGATCGGTATTATAGTCGATACGGGCGCGGCCAATTGGTAGTAATACTTTTTTACCAAAAATCCAGAAGCCTAAGTCAACAACTAGATAGCGAAAATGACCTTCTTCATCAACTAAAACATCGCTAACAGTACCAACTTTTTCATCAGTTCCCTGTGTATAGACACCCAGCCCTTTAATGTCATGACCATCAAAACTCTCTTGATAGCTAGGCTCAAAATCTTCTAGTTTGTAAAGAACCATTGTTTTTAACCTCAAATATTTTTTGTCAATCTCTTAATAACTAAAGTAGACATTGATTTATTTTTGTACATCCTTCTGCCGAATGAATTATTTCCAGAGTTAAATAATCGAAAGTTATAGATAATTTTGAGCGATATGGCTAACTAGAGACATGAAATTAGGAGCATCTCACTTGAATCTTGTAAAGATATGTCTAGCTTTAGTACGCAGGGTTCAATAGATATATTAAGATTTTCAATGCAAAGTTTTGTATTTGGTATCTTGTATCTTTGAATCTGTAGATGGTTTCTCAAAATATAATTTTTTGAATGTTAAGATTCCTACTTTTTAGAAAGTTGAGAATTTTGTTATTGAATAAAAAATACAGGCAGAGATAAAATTAACTTTGCCTGTATGATAATTTTTAGATAAATCTATCAAACAAATTTATAAACCAGCTAATTAAATAGCTTTATATGCAGTAACACCAGATTATTGCACATCTAAATTACCCGCAGTATCAACATCTAATTCTTCTCGACGAATGGTGTCTTGTGCTTCCACAATGTCCTGTTCTATTATTTTTTTCACCCGGACTTCTTCACGCACAAAGGCTTCTTTCTGTATATCAGGCGTTTCTTCGTACACTTCTATGCGTGCTACTTCTCCTTCTTGAAACTTAAGTTCATTGGGATTTACAATCTTTCCTGCTTCTGTTGGCGTAACTCGCTCAATCAAAACTCGTTCTTTTTGAACGGGTACTGTAACGCTTACAGTTTCTGTTTCAATATGCTTACCAACCGTGACTTCTCCGGTTTTGATGCGCTGTTTATTGGCAATTAATCGTTCTTCATAGAGTTTAAAAGTTTGATGAGATTGCTCATTCAATCCATATAAATTGGGATTTTCTTGGTAATTGTATGTATCGCGATCGGAAGTCACACCGCTAGTTGGAGAACGAAATACACTACGTACCTTTTCTTCGTAATCATTATTAACGATCGCATCTTCTGTATGATCGGGTAAACCTTCTATTTGCTGTCTGCTCAACCCATCAACATAGACGCGTCTTTCTAGATAACTGATCCGGCAAAGACCAGTTGGTAGTAAGATTTTCTTGTTAACAAAATCTAAGCTGATATCAATAATTAAATAGCGGAAATGACCATCATCATCAACTAAAACGTCAGCAACTGAGCCAACTCTGTCCCCACCCTCAGTATAAAGATCCAACGCTTTGAGATCGTCTCCGCCAAAAGTATCTCGATAATTTGGGTCAAAGCGTTCAAGTTTATGAAGAGGCATACGCTGTTCCTAAGTTGTTTATAAGGTTTATTAACGAGTGTAAAAAATATTGAGCTAAGTATCCTCCTGCTGGCGACTGAGTTTAATGGAAATATTTGAGGATTTATATTATTAGGGGAATACTCAAGTGAAACAGTCCTGCGTTTTAAGGGGATTGGGCAATCTCATCTGCGTAAGTCCTAATTAAGAGCCAATACTGAAACAATGGGAATAGAAACTACAGAACCATGCAGATTATGAGTGAACTTCCAAATAGTCTTGAAGATGCGATCGCCCAATCTCGTGTAGCCGTTCAAGCTGCCCTTGCAGATGGCTGTACTCGCTTACAAGTTGAGTTCCTATTCCCAGAACTGAAGTTTATGCCGATAGCGGAACAATTTCTGCCGGCGTTTACAGATTATGATTCCCGTTTGAAGATTTTCTTTGCTGACGCTGGGGCTGCGGCCCTAGCCCGACGTGATTGGGTAGATTCGCCATTTCAAATTTTGGATATTGGTACGGGTAGGGCTGCTTCTTTGCAGACAAAAATTCAGCCAGAGGATGAAATTTTCTTATTCATCGCCCCCACATCGGTAGAAGTGCCGCAGTTGGAAAAGCTGTGTGAAGTAATAGGCGATCGCCCTTTAGTTTTGTTAAATCCCCGTTTAGAAGATTCTGGAACCGTGGGCATTGGTTATACAGCCAGAAAAATCCGCGATCGTTTTATCAGTACCATTGAATCTGCCTATTACGTGCGCCCCATAGACGAGCAAAGTGCCCTATATCGCTGCTACCCAGGACAGTGGGAAGTTTGGCTGGAAAACAAAGGGGAATATCAAAGAATTGCCGAATTACCCACAAAACCATCAGGTGATGATTTGGATCTGATTGTTTTAAAAGGACAACCGCAAACAACAACAGATGCGACACCTGCGAGAAAACCCAGTGTATTTAAGAGTTTGCAACGATTTTTAAAAGCATTGAGTAGTTAGGATAATGCAGAGGTAGCAGAGGTAGATTTTATTATCTGCTGCCTCCTAAGCAGTTTTACACTTGATTTAATCCGCATTCCTACAGAAGGGATTATGGTCGGGATCAAACTTTGGAGAAGAATATATAATTAATTTTACTTAAGTACTTAGAGGACTATCCTATGACTATTGATAATAATAGCTTTAGCCAAAAATTCACAAAAGAGAACGCTCCAGAAGCTATAGTTCTTGCCGCTGGTCGTGGAAGTCGTCTGCGTCCATTGACAGACGATATACCAAAGCCATTATTAAAAGTGAAAGGCGTTTCACTTATTGAACGAGTGATTAAGAATGCAAAGCAAATAGGCATTACTAGATTTCATGTAGTGGTAAGATACCTTCAAGATAAAATAATTGAATGCCTTGGCGATGGAGCTAAGTTAGGTGTTCATATTGATTACGCATATCAAAGTGAAGAATCAATTGGAATTCCTGAGAAAGGGTTGCGAGCTGGCCTTGCGGTAGTTAAAAGTGATTTCGTATTTTGTTTTTGTGGAGATGATCTAATAAAAGCGTCTCATTTACAGCAGCTAAAGGCTATGCTCGACAGTAGTTTTGAAGGAGTTTTGTTAGTGAAGACAGTTTCCGAGACAGATTTACCAAGAGTCGCGTTAAACGAACGAATGCAAATAATAGGAGTGTCTAATGAAAAATCTGCTCCGATACTAATTTATAACTTTGGAATTCGGAGCAAACTACTACGGAAATGGATGGATATTTCCACTCAATTTAATGAGCCGCTTATCTATTCATTGGAACAGATAATATATGCCAATAAATTGGGCGCTGTTAATTCTGACAATTTGATTACAATCAATACTATCGAGAATTTAAACCAAGCAGAGATGCATTGTGATTCTGCAAAATGAAAAAGAGAGAATCTATGTTATATGTTATTCCTATTGAATCATACGATCAAAGATATACTGAACAATGGAATCGATGGTTCCCAGCATATCTCGATTCTCAAAATATTCCGCATAGAGTTATTTATGGAAATACTGAAATTGCATCGTTGAATGAAGAAGATGTATTAGATTTATTTGGTACACACCGATATAAATACGATCAATTAAGCCAGATCGTCTCTCTTATCCAATCCGGTGAGATCACTGATGGCGATATTATCTTTTTTCATACACTTTGGTTTACAGGGATAGATTCTTTGCAGTACATAAGGCAGAGTCTGGGAATCAATTTCAAACTCGTTGGAGTGTTGCATGCTGGCTCTTATGATCCGTGGGATTTTCGAACAAGATATGGTATGAGGTCATGGGCAATATACCTTGAACGTTCATGGCTCGCTTTTATCGACAATATACTGGTTTCGTCAAAGTTCCATAAGAGTCTTATTCTGGAAAGTATTAATATACCCGAGGAGAAAATAAAAGTTGTTAGATTACCCATTGTTGTTGCTGAGATATTGGATGGGCGTAAGAATAAGAAGAAAGAGGACATAGTTGCTTTTCCGCATCGGAATGTGCCTGAAAAAGATCCAGATATAGTGAATCGCCTCCGACAAAAATTGCCGAACGTAAAGTTTGTACAAACACGAGAAATCTGTAACACAAAACAAGACTTCTACGATCTTTTGGCTAAATGTAAAATCTGTATCAGTAACTCATTTCAAGAAACATTTGGATACTCAGTGATAGAAGCTACAGTATTGGGGTGCATACCACTTGTCCCCGATCGCCTATGCTATTCTGAAATGTACCCTGATGAATTTCGTTTTCAAAATGAAAGTGATCTAGTAGAAAAGATAGAATATTACTTGAACAACTGGTCTGATCCAAGAGAAAGCAAAAGTATAAGTAAATTGATTGTCGAGTGTGATAATGCTGTGCACGACATAATCGAAGTAGTTCTCTCGTGTGCGTAAGAGAAAATCTCATAATAACGATATGGTAAATGAGAATATAACTCGGCTCGAAATAATTGGCCATATCGGAGTTGAGGAGCATATACTGATAAATCCGCCAGTCAAATACGGAACGAATGTTGTTTCTAAAGAGCTTGCAATAGAAATCCTTGAACGTACAGTAATGATAGGAGGGGCTGCTGCATTTGGTTATTTGACAACGCTAGAACTTGGTGCTCAAGCTTCAATTTTTACTTGTGTTGGTAGAAATGATCTATTTGCAGAGAAAATCATTAGGACGTTAAATAAAAACTTGAATTATAGCAACAAATATATTCGCAAAGAACTCACTAATTACTTTTTATCCATTTGGGATAAAAATTCAAAACAAAAACAACTATATTTCCATATTGATTCGGACTTATCTATAGATGACGTAAAAAACATAGAGAAAACTGAATCAGATGCACTATTACTGTTTGGCTTAACTCAACCATCAACTACTATTGAGATTCTGAAGCGTTATAAAAAATTTGGAATACCTGTAAGTTTTGTCCCGAATCAAACAATTATAGAGTATAGACAGGATCATGAATCTATACTTTCCCAAATTAAGTTATTGTTTGTAAATCAAGCCGAAGCCTTGAACTTTACTAAAACCTCTAGTATTGACGAAGCTATCAAAGTCTTGATTAGACTGATTCATACTTACCCGTCAATAGCCGCAATATGTGTGACGCAGGGCGATCAGTGCGTACTTCTTATTGAGCAAGAACACTCAGTAAAAAAAATCAGATTACCAAACAGAATTGAGTTTACACTTGGAGGTGGCGATGTATTTGCCTCCGCAGTAACAACTATGTTCTTTTCTGGTGAAAATATTGAAATAGCGTGTCACAAATCAACAAGTATAATCAATGCTTTGCTTGAAACATTGAACCCTTTTAGCAGTTATAACCCGCTAGTACTTCAATAAGGCATTGACAGAGAGGTAAAATAGTGTTTCGTAAAAAAGTGCCGTGTACTTTCAAGGTATCGAAAAATTAGAAAGATCAGCAAACCCTCGACAGCGCAATGCGATTGCCCAGTACGGCCTGTTTTTTTACTGTTGAGGACATTTTCTCTAGTTCAAAAGTTCGAGACTTTCTTCGCCGCCTGATTTTGCCCAAGTTTCCATATTTTTTGTTGTATCGTATTTTAGAAGACGAGCGGATTCATATTTTGAATGCATATCGATAATTAATAAACTGTCCCACCGCAGTATGAAATTCAGAAATAGTTGAAGTACCGATGAAACTTTTAACTTCAACCGCTATTATTTGTCCCTCTCTTTCTGCCGCAATAATTCTCTCTGCTCCCAAATCGATGTACATATCGGTAATATTTTCTATACGAATTAGCAAAGGGTCATGAGTAATTCGCCATCCGTCCTTTTGTAATGCCGATTTCACAACATGGTGAAATTTATCTCTAGCTGACATCAACTATTTTTTCAGCCTGTATGAGCATTCTAAATATATTTTGCCAAAATTAGGGGAAAAAAGAGAAGTGAGGAATTTTACTATTAACTCCTCACTCCTAACTTTTTTAATTTGTTTGTAACGGCGCATTCAAGACTTTATCGATGCGATCGCGCGTTTCTAATAAGTGCGCTTTGGTGTATTCATCCTCGGAATTAACTCCTTTAAGTTTTTCATCAAGCTGTTTTAGTTTATACCATGCCAAAGTACGAGCATCTTCTGGAACATTTTCTTTTCGCAATACCATACTAGTCAAAATGTCCAAATACTGACGCTGCAAGCCTCGCCGCAAACTGGCGATCTTCATTGGTTTACCTTTTGGTTTGATGACTTCCGTCCAAATATCTGATTGTAAAGTGTCAAATAGTTCTGGTAGAGTCAGTGCTTTTCCTTCGGGAGTTTTGAGTTCAATATCTTTGAGACGAGAGAGGCGATCGCTTGAGAGTAAATCTCGCAACACAGAACCCTGCATCAGTAACACCAAGTCATGAATGGGAAAATCCAAACGACCGACTTGTGGAGAACTACCCCAATGTCGCCAACGAGAAGGTGCTAATTTATTCAGTAATTCTGGTGAAAAATTGAGGGCATCTTCTGCAAATACATATTTTTGTAGCGTTTCTAAAGCTTGCCGTTGTTCTTCAACAGGTACTGGTACAAATGGTAAACGGTGTTGGGTGACTCCAGAGACTTTCTCAGAAGGTATTTCGCTGGGGTGAATGCGGTAGAAAGATTGTCCCCCGATGTATTTTGTGGTGTAATATATTTGCTGAAAATAGTTACCCAATACTGTACTAAAACGTTCGCTGACATCGCTGTAACTATCACCAGCCATTGGGAAACGCTTATCCAGACGTTCCCACATCACCCGCGAATTATTCAATTGCCACTGAGAATAAAGCAGCACATTAGAGCTGTTATCCCAAGCATCAGCTGTGGGGTCGAGGTCATACACATCTTCATCTGTGGAATAACTTAACTCTGGCTTGTAGGATTGTGCAGCAATTTCCTCCAAAATTGGCTTTTCTGCTAGAGGGGTTGATGTTTGAATTGTTGTGTAGCCGTACTTAATTGCCCATTCATCATAAGGCCCCACCATACTCGGAAAATAATCTCCTTGTTTTGTACCTTGAGGGGCGATATTTGGGGGAATATAGTCCATGACAGAAGTTGTCAGACCTTTATTTTTGGTAATTTCGATATTATTCATCTCCTGTGGTGGTAGCAGGGTACTACCACGGAAGTTATGACGTAAACCAAGAGTATGTCCAACTTCGTGAGCGATGATTAAACGTAAATATTGATTAATATATGCTTTTACCTTGTCTGGAGTAGCCATAGTATCAGGCAGCAGAGACATTGCCAGTGAACCAAAGGCAAACTGGTTAGCAGCTTCCATGCCATAGCATAAATCGTACTCGCCTGCCATTTTCGATAAACGATTCAACAACCCCTCTTGTCCTTGCATCTTCTGGGGGACACCATTGTTTTTCCCATCTAAACCATTGGCGCAAAGTAAACGATTTTGCATCAAAGCTGATAAAGTCGTGCGATTTTCTGTTTGGCTGGGTTGGACGATTTTGCGATATTCACCCTTGAGTGCCCGGATAAAGCTAGCATCTACGAGAATATCTGCATCCAAAATTTCCCCTGTCAATGGGTTAACGCGAGATGGCCCCATTGCAAAGTAGCCATCGACTGTGTTTATCCAGCGAATTGTGTTGTAACGAATATCTGCCGGGTCCCAGGTAGCATCATCTGGCATTTGGCGGACTTCAATTGCATCCTTGAATCCAGCTTTGAGAAAGGCTTTGTTCCACATGAGAATGCCTTCTTTCATGGCATCGCGGTATTCTAAGGGTACAGCGTTATCAATCCAGAAGACAATCGGTTTTTTGGGACGAGAAATGGCTGCTTTCGGGTCTTGTTTTTCTAAATGCCAGCGATTGATGTAGCGGACAAAAGAATCGCCGCGATCGTCGTCTTTGGATAAATCTTGATAGGCGGTGATGAAATAGCCAACGCGATCGTCAGCAAGGCGCGGTCGATAATCTAGATCGGGTAGTTGGGAGAGGCTGTAGTGAACGCGCAGGGTAAAACCACGGTTGTCAGCTAGCGACCCAAAGTTTGCCGCTTCACTGTTGGGTTCAGCACTATCAGAGTAATTCAAAATTGATTCGACTTCTAAGTTTTGAGGAAAGGCTTTAGCAGTCCCAAAATAGGACTGGCTTGTGCTTTTTGGAACTCCTAAACCTACAGATAATCCAGCTAAGTCTGTGAGTAACAAATCTTCTAAGTCAATGAGAATAGTTTTGCGTTCTGGATGAATGCTTTTAATGGGAATGGTATAGAGAACAGAATCACTAAACGATCGCGTCAGCGATCGCACTTGGGGATCTCCCTCACGAGTGCGAAAATTCACATTGCGGATGACAAAGTGTAATTTATCATCTACCCGTTTGAAATAAAATAAAAAATCTTGCAGAGGCATACCACTGTAAATACCTCGTTCGCCAATTCCCGATTCCAGGGTTG
Organism: Nostoc sp. ChiSLP03a; assembly: GCF_034531215.2. Lineage (NCBI taxonomy): Bacteria > Bacillati > Cyanobacteriota > Cyanophyceae > Nostocales > Nostocaceae > Nostoc > Nostoc sp. ChiSLP03a. Next base: position 40,309 of record NZ_JAVRBQ020000068.1, on the reverse strand, counting down.
CCGTAGCTAGGTAATTTTTATTAAGTTGTTCTGGCTTAATTTCTAAATAAATCTTATTCTTTTCTTTATTACGATAAAGGGTAAACAATCCCCCAGATTTTTGGGTGTTTTTAATTACTTCGTTAAATGGCTCTAAATCATCCTTTGCTGCTGGTTTCGCGGTAGTACTAGGCTTTGCGTTTGCTTTCTCTAAGGCGTTTGCAACTTGTAAAAATGGTTGTTGACCTGCTTGTTTCAGGTTTTTTACTATCCAAATAAACGGTTGAGGCTGTGCGTGTTTATTTTGATTAACTACCCAAACTTGATTTGATGGTAGCCTCTGTTTCTGAGGAATATTAATATTATTTAATGATAAGGTTGAGATTTTCGTTGAAGAAGTTTCTGTCGATAACTGACTATTGAACTTCTCTCCACTTCTGACTGTTACCACATTTTCTCCAACAATATGCTTGGCTGTATCAACATTGTTAACAAACGGTGACTTAGCGCTAGCTGTCGCTATGCCTAAAAATAAACTATGTAACAAAATCATATAAAAGGTTAATCTGTTCATCGCATTCATTACCTGATAACTATCTTTCGTTAATTTTTAACTTTTGCAAAGCCATATAGCCTGCCCTATGGCGATTATCTTAGCTGCTTTATATTAAGCAATAAACTTTCAGCTTAAATTTTCATTGCCATTTTTCAGCTTTGTTGTGCTGTTTTAATGTAGGATTTTTTCTAACAATTGCATCTTCTACAAACAGTAAGTATGATTTTTACATCATACTCAGAAATTTATTGGAGAAAAAGTATCACAAATTAGCTAAATCATAGAATTAGTTGAGCGGGAAAATAATTTTGAAGTTAACACTTTATTTACATTATGAGAGGAAGCTTAAGGCTACTACAGGTGAGCAAGAAGCCGCCATCCAAAAACGCCGTTGGCAAATTCATCAGAAGTAGCCTGCCCTAAATATCGTCAACTCATGATTTTTTTACTATAGTATTTATTTATACTATTGATTATTGGGAATGCAAAGCCAACTGGCATAAAAAAGTTTTTAATTCAGGATTATCAAAAACAGTTATTTAAATGTAACAACGGAAACAAAAATGTCAACATATTTATCTCAAGTTTGGCAGCTGCTGAGAAATTATGTGAGGGGTACAAGGTTACAAGAGATGCCAAAGGCCACATCCCTAGAAACTGAAGCAGTTTTACCTCTAGGAAAAAATATTAAAGAACCAGACAAAAGCGTTAGATTAGCTCAAGATAATTTGCAAGAATATTTATACTCTGCAAGACTGCAAAAAAGCTTAGAAAAATGGACAGTACCAAAGAACGGTTTGAGTTCTCAGATAGACGATCGCACATTGGGCACTTTATCCACTGGGTTTTGCTTTAAAGTATGCGATCGCCAGATGCATGAAGAGATTTATGATTTATTAGGCAATGCTGCCCTGAAACCGGAGATAGTCAAGCAACTAATGGAATTGGTTGTGACTGGTCAAAAAATTCGTCTAGAATTGCTTTTTCGGCGGCTAGAAGATTTTTATCGTCGCTGGTGTCAGGGAGAATTTATCGATGGCACACCAGATGATAACCTGCCTCAGCAAACAAAGTTAAAGCTAGCGACACAAAATATTGCGATCGGGTTGAGACAGGTAGACATATATACAGGGCTGAACGTACTGATTTTATTACTAGAGTTACACCGTTACGCCCAAGGGCAAGATGAACTCAAACAAAAAATCAACTTTTACCCATCTGCCCAACCGGACACAGACAATTTTTTCACATCCCAACTGCTGCGGATTATCAATTATAGCGATGCCCTGGAAATTGGCAACTTTAGCAGTATAGTTGGACAATTCCTCAAAGGCGGCAACTTTAGGGGTGCTTACCTGGGCGATGCCAACCTTACCGGAGCAGACTTTAGCGGTGCCGACCTTAGCCTTGCTTATCTTGGCGATGCCAACTTAACTGGCGTAAATTTCAGCGGTGCCAACCTTAGCGGTGCTAACCTCGGCGATGCCAACCTCAGCGGTGCCAACCTCAGCGGTGCTAACCTTAGCTGTGCCGACCTCAGTAGCACCAACCTCAGTGGTGCTAACCTTAGCTGTGCCAATTTTAGCCGCGCCGACCTCAACCGCGCCGACCTTAGCAATACCAACCTGAACCGCGCCGACCTTAGCCGCGCCGACCTGAACCGTGCCGACCTTAGCAGCACTAACCTCAGCCATGCTGACTTAAATAACGCCATCCTTTTCGGTGCAAATCTGAGTGAAGCCAACCTTAATAGCGTCAGCTTTAGCCATGCCGACCTTTGCCGCGCCGACCTCAGTGGTGCTGATTTGAGTCATGCCATCCTCAACGGTACTAACCTCAGTGATACAATTCTTTTCAGTACCAACCTCAGCAATGCTATCCTGGTTGCCGCAGACCTCAGCTATGCCAAACTTAATGGTGCCAAACTTAACAATGCCAGACTTAACGGTGCAATGTTCTTAGGTGCCGACCTCAGCGGTGTAGACCTGAGTCGGGTGATTCTTAATGAAGCTGACCTTAGCGGCGTGATTCTCAACGACGCCGACCTCAGTGGTGCTGACCTCAGCGACGCCATCTTGTTTGGCACAGACTTCAGCTATGCCAACCTTAACAGTGCTAACCTCAGTGGTAGTAACCTCAGTGGTGCTATTCTCAACGGCGCGGATCTCAGCCATAGCAACCTCAGTTACGCCATTCTGGGTGGTGCAGACCTTAGCGACGCCAATCTAGAAGAGATGATCTGGGGTAAAAAGCAGCAGTGGGAAGGTGTGCGGGGATTAGAAACAGCAGTTAATGTACCAAAGGCGTTGAAGGAAGAACTGGGACTAAATTGAGATGAGCAAGATTTTATACTAAACTTTAAAGAGCTAATACATTTATGTATAGGTTTCTCTCCCGAAGTAGAAAGCCCCCAGACGAATCCAGGGGCTTGGGTAATTTTGGTTGCGATCGCATAACAACAATAGGCGATCGCAATCTGCGGTAAATGCACTCTCAAATACTTAATTAATTACGGTGATTATTGCTGTAGTGAACCCTTGTACCAGCCCAAAGCAACTTCTCCCGTAGCGTCTGATAGTAGGAATTGTTCTCGCGCAAAATAATAAATTTAGCCCGACACTCTGCCATCCGCACATCAACGCGGTGTCCGGGCCAAATAGAAGTCCCTAAAACCCCATCTGTCCACAGCTTGGTACTCAAATCGTAATCCCCCAAAGGCCAAATGCTCACCACAGAACCAGGGGGTAAAACGAGGGGACGACTAGAAAGACTCATTGCACAAATAGGAGTAATGGTAAGCGCCTCCATACCATCATGCATAATTGGCCCATTCGCAGAAACGGTGTAACCTGTGGAACCTGTAGGAGTGGAAATAATCAACCCATCCCCGACATATTGATCGACTACCTCACCATCGATTTCCATTTCCAGAATTGAGGTGATCATTCGGTCAGCGGAGGCGGGTTTGACACAGAATTCATTCAAAGCCAGGTAACGTTCGCTCACTGGTTCTAAATTAGATCCATGACCCTCATACACCGCAGCTTGTAACATCATCCGTCGTTGGATAGCATAACGATCCTCAAACAGCCGATCCCAAACTTTCTCTGTATCCTGAAACTCTTCCACTGACTCAGTTAAAAACCCCAGATGGCCTCCTACATTCACTCCCAGAATTGGGATACCAGCTGGGGCTAAATGTCTGGCACCAGTTAAAACAGTACCATCGCCACCGAGTACCAAAGCGAGATCGATTGGTTGACCCGCCGAAGCCAAAAAGACTGGATAAGGGTTGTCTTTCGGCCCGCTAGGCCCCATCAACACTTGGCAATCGCGGCTTTCTAGTTGTTTCGCACAGATTTCTGCCCATTGTTTACTCCGGGCATCCCGCGCTTTATAAGCAATGATTATCTGCTTGAGTTGCACGCACAATTACCACTTCAGGAGATTAAACTGCTCCATATCGACGGTATCGCGGTTGCGATAAATGGCCAGCACGATCGCTAAACCCACCGCCGCCTCGGCTGCGGCCACGGTAATCACAAATACTGTGAAAACCTGACCCTTAATTAATGTTGAGTCGAGGAAGTTGGAAAATGCCATTAAATTCAGATTAACAGCATTAAGCAGTAATTCAATTGACATTAGCACCCGCACAGCGTTGCGGCTAGTAATTAAACCGTAGATGCCAATGCAGAATAAAGCTGCTGCTAGTAATAAAAAGTACTGGAGTTGCATGAATCTGAGTATCCCTCCTGAAAAAATCTGGCTGTTTATCTGCGACTCAGGTTGCAAATATTACTCTTTTGTTTCGCTGGTTGTTGATACTAGTTCTCTGGGGCGTTCTTGCAAAGTCAAAACAGTTTGCCCCAGTTTGGATGGTGTCAACAGGTCTGGCAAATACTCGCGGCGTGCCAAAATAATTGCTCCTACCATTGCTATCAGCAGCAAAATGGAAGCTAGTTCAAAAGGCAGTAAAAAGTCAGTGAAGAAATGTTCTCCAATTAAAACTATAGAACTTTCGCCACCCGCCACAGGAGCAGCTGAGTAAGCCCAGGGAGTAGCCAGCACCATCGTACTTAAAAGACCAAACAATCCTACACTGACTACACCTGTAAGTGCTTTCCGCACCCAAGAGTTGGGAAATGCTACAAAATTCTGCCGCTTGTTCACCAACATAATGGCAAACAAAATCAGCACGTTAACCGCCCCAACGTAAATTAGTATTTGTGCAGCTGCAACAAAATCAGCATTTAGCAACAGGTACATTCCCGCTATGCTGATAAACACACCCCCCAGCAAAAAGGCAGAATAAACGATGTTGGAGAACAGCACCACACCAATGGCTGCCCCAATCATCATCACGCCCAGTATGCCAAGTGATACTAACTGTACTCCTTCTGCTAGATTCACTGTTTTTTGTCCTTAGTCAATTGTCATTGGTCATTGGTCATTGGTCATTGGTCATTGGTCATTAGTTATTAGTCAAATAACAAAGGACAAATGACAATGGACAAATGACATTTATTTTTCTGCTTGTTCTACCAAGTCTTCTGGACGCGCACCTGCACGTGGCGCATCTGCGGGCAGTGCATGTGGTTCGAGGACGCCTTTGGGTAGGTAAACTAGTTCGCGCAGTGGTGTCACCATTGGATCGTCTGTTACTTTATACGGCAGACGACCTAGCGCTACGTTGTCATAGTTCAATTCATGGCGATCGTAAGTGGAAAGCTCATACTCTTCTGTCATCGATAGACAGTTAGTGGGGCAAAATTCCACACAATTACCGCAAAAGATACAAACTCCAAAGTCAATGCTGTAGTGGTTGAGTTTTTTCTTTTTGCTGGCTTTGTCGAATTCCCAATCTACTACAGGTAGGTTAATTGGACAAACGCGAACGCAAACTTCGCAAGCGATGCACTTATCAAATTCAAAATGAATCCTACCGCGAAACCGTTCGCCAGGAATTAGTTTTTCGTAAGGGTACTGTACAGTAATTGGACGCCGCCGCATGTGATCGAAGGTGACAGAAAGGCCCTGACCAATGTAACGCGCAGCTTGTACTGTTTCTTTGGCGTAATCGCCAACTTGTTTTAGGAACTTTAGCATTGTGCTTCACTCTCTCTTTTTAAGCTATCAGCGTTATTTGTCCTTTGTCCTTTGTCCTTGGTCATTAGTCATTAGTACAAATAACTAACGACTAATGACTAATGACTAACCACCAAAAGCAAAGGGAAAGGCTAGTTTCAGGGCGGCGGTTAATAGGAGATTAACCAAACCAACTGGCAACAAAAACTTCCATCCTAAATCTAACAGTTGGTCAATCCTTACCCGTGGCACTGTCCAGCGCAACAGGATGGCGACAAACACTAGTAAATAAGCTTTGAACACAGTCATGGTGATACCCAAAGCCGCAGTTACTATCTGGAACACGGGATTTAATTCACTAACTCCCAGCCAACCAGCGATGAGGTTGAGGGGAAGGGGAAAGTCCCAACCGCCCAGGTAGAGAATTGCTACTAGTAAGGAAGAAAGGATTAAGTTAACGTATGAACCCAGGTAGAACAGACCAAATTTCATGCCTGAGTATTCAGTCTGATAGCCTGCGACGATTTCTTCTTCCGCTTCGGGTAAGTCAAAGGGTAATCGTTCGCATTCAGCGAGGGCAGCTATCCAAAAGATCAGAAAACCAATTGGTTGTCGCCAAATGTTCCAGCCCAGAACGCCGTAGCCAGACTGCTGATTGACAATATCAACGGTGTCGAGGCTATTAGACATCATAGCGATCGCTAATACCGCTAACGCCAAAGGAATTTCATAACTAATAGATTGCGCTGCTGCCCGCAAGCCCCCTAAGAGGGAATATTTGTTATTAGATGCATAGCCAGCCATCAGCAAGCCAATGGGTTGAATGCTTGACAAGGCAATCCATAAGAATACGCCCATGCCCACATTACTAATTACGATATTCTGTCCAAAGGGCACAATCAGGAATGACAGAAATACCGGAATTACAACAATAATGGGGCCGAGGGTAAACAGCCAGGGATCAGACTTGGCTGGTACTATATCTTCTTTAAATACCAGCTTTAGACCATCCGCTACAGGTACTAGCAACCCAAAAGGCCCTTGGTATTCTGGCCCAATTCGCTGCTGTGCAGAGGCAGAAATTTTCCGTTCTAGCCAAGTAGCAACTAATACCCCCACTGTTGCTCCAATCAGCATCAGTATCATTGGCAGTGGCATCCAAATCGCTTTAGCTGTTCCTGCTGGTATACCTAAATCCCGGAGGGATTCAATAAAAGTTCCTTGGAGGTCAATTCCTGAATTCATGTTTGGTGCTCTTTAAGACATAGAGTCATGGTGAGTTACAACTATTAGTTAAATTAATACCTGTAAATTCACCCATTTTTAATTTTTGCTGTGATGACGCTCGATTGAAGATTTGTTGCCAATTCCCATGCCTAGTATATCGTTGGATGGTTTGACCACCCTGAAGCGAGATGAGAATTCTACTTATGGTTGGCATTGAGATTGACTATTGTGAGGAGACGGGGATGGGGGCAGGGGAGCAGGGGAGCAGAGAGAGAATAACTCCTAACTCAGCACTCATTACTCATTACTCAGCACTCCTAACGCCCCATGCCCAATGCCCCATACCAAATACTAGTTACCGTTGCTCAATGGGAGTATAAGTAACTTCGTGCAGACCGTTGTAAACCTGGGTAGGACGGAAAATCCGGTTTTCTGCTAGTTGTTCTTTCCAATGGGCTAGCCAACCGGCAACGCGAGCGATCGCAAATATTGGCGTAAATAAGTCTGTAGGAATACCCATTTTCCTATACACCAAACCGGAATAAAAGTCAATATTGGGATAAATCCCCTTGCTACCGAGTTTTTCTCCTACCACTTGTTCCATCTCTAGGGCAATGTCATAGAACTTGTCATGCCCAAACTTTTCAAACAATTGCTCTGCTAGACCTTGTAAAATTATGGCTCGTGGATCTTTCACTTTATAGACACGATGTCCAAAGCCCATAATTTTAGATTTAGTTTCCAGACAATGCTCTATGTAGGGACGGACATTCTCCACAGAGCCAATTTTTTCCAACATCTGAATTACTTCTTCATTGGCTCCACCATGTAGAGGCCCGCCCAAAGTTCCCACAGCACTAGCAACCACAGCATAAGGATCGGTCAAGGTGGAAGCTGTCACCCTAGCACTGAAGGTAGAAGCATTCATTGTATGCTCGACTTGAAGTATCAAGCAGATATCAAAAATCCGCGCCATCAGAGGATCGGGTTCTTGCTCATTGAGCATGTATAGAAAGTTGGCGGAATAGTCTAAATCATCACGGGGACGTACCGGATCGTTGCCTTTTCGCATCAGTTGGAAGGCCGCCACCATCGTCGGAATAGTTGCTATTAGCCGCACTACTGAATCTCGAATGTAGGCAGGATTATGTAAATCCCGGAGCGAATAAAACAAACCTAAAGCCGCAGCAGAGGCTTGCAAGGCATCCATTGGGTGGCCGCTTTCTGGAAAGCATTTCATCATGTCCCGAATGCGGTATTTTATCCGCCGATGGTAACGAACTTCATGCTCAAATGTTTCCAGTTCTTCTTTGCTTGGCAGTTTACCCCAGATTAAGAGATAAGCAGTTTCTAGGAATGTACTTTTTTCTGCTAATTCCTCAATCCTAATGCCACGATATTCTAGTATTCCCTTTTGCCCATCAACATAGCTGATACTTGATTGAGCGGCGGGAATGCCTTCTAGACCAGGCTTGTATTCGCACACCATCATGGCACCACCATTCGCTTTGTGAAATATCTGATCGTGCTAACTTACCAGAAATTTATTATCGCCATAACAGTAGCCGTTCTAGCAACAATCGAAAATGTTGAAAAACTGTTACAGCAGGTACTTGGGTGGTGTCAACCAAAACATCTGACTCCGACCCAGAGGAGAACCTGTTTCTGGTAGTTTTATCCCAATCATACCTGCTTTTTTCAAGACAAAACTTTCTTTGACTTCTCCCCACAGGAGAATTTCTGCCCAATTGGTTAAATCAGGTTCGTGTCCAACCAGCGCCAGTTGGGTCTTTTGGGAATAATTTCTTGGCTCTAACCACTCTTTTAGCCAACTAGAAATTTGACCGTCGTGAGCGAGGTGGCTAGATTCCTCTAACTGGGAGCTTAGTTTTTCTGCTATCAGGATTTCAGCCGTTTGGCGCGCCCGCACTAAGGGACTGGTGAGAATTAAATCAAAGTTTAAACCTAATTTAACAAGTTTTTGGGCAACTTTCTCAGTTTTTTGCCTTCCTTCTTTGGTGAGGCTGCGCTCCTCATCTTTGATGCCTAATCCCTTGTCTTCGGCGATACCATGACGAATTAAATATAGTTCCATACTTTAATTTTGTGAGCGTAGCAGGGTGTTGCCCGTTCTGAGTTAGGAGTTACGTGTGGTGTGACTTAACCTATCCTAATCTTAATCATTATTACGTATTGGTTGATCTGTCATCTGTTCTGTATAAGGCGAAGTCTCGATAACTCTTGCTGGATTATTTTTGATACCTCTGAACAAAAAATGAAGATGATTTTGCATTATTCAACAGCAGGACACCATTTACAGGGACAGGCGATCCCAAAGTTATCTTCTGATAAACTTGTTTCCACCATTGCCTCTCGCCGCGCTCTTTGATAGGTAGTATTTATCCACTCGGCATCATTTAAAAAACGCTGCAAGCTAGGACTTTCTTGCAGCAATTCATCTATATTCAGTCGCTCACGGGTAATGGTCACTTGCCAACTGTGACTACGACGTTCTGGTTGATACTTCCATTTCAACAAATGCGATAAGACTAACCGCAACGCATTTTGCAAAGCTCGTTGTTGACTCTTACCCAAGTCCACCACTTCTTCTATTAAGTGTTCTAAATCCAGGGTGTCCCAGTGGTGCAATCGCAAAAGCTCTGCTGTCTGCTCTACCCAAGCATAAAAATCTTGCTCATACAAAGTTTGTAAGATTTGGAGTTTTATAGACTTCATAGCGCTTCTTCTTCACAAATAAATAGGTAGGCGCAAGTTAACTTTGATTTAGTTCAGTATTCGCCATAAAACCCAAATTCCCGACTTTTATCAAAAATCGGGAAGGGATACTATCTGAACAAACACTTTGACTGCTGTATTAGTTAGGAGTTCTGCGCGTCTCCTTGAAATCTCTCTACTCCGATTGAATCGGGTTGTCTCTGGGGTTAACTAACCTCAGCAGTTTTTGCTTAATTTGAGCGTCGAATACTTCCCATTTCATTTTCGCATAGGCGGAATTTTCGTTACTGCCAGATAAGAAGCCCATTGGGATTTCAAAGCCACCTGCGCTTGTTCTTCCACCGCCGAAAAAGCGCCCTGTGCTATCTTGCCCAAAAGCTTCTTTGATGAATTCATCGGGGTCAAGGGTAAGTTTGCTAGTTCTCAGGGAGCCGATGACTATTTCCAGTTCTTCGTCTTCATCGTGAACAATGCCGTAAACTACGGCGGTGTGGACGTTTTCTTCGGTAACGAGAAAATCAGCCGCTTGGGGGATGGCGTCACGGTCTTCGTAGCGTAAATAGCCAACACCAGCAATGGAAAAGTTATTTTGGACGATGCGGTTTTTCAGCGATCGCTCGATCACATCCATTACCCGCTTGGAACGGTTCGCCTGTAAAATAGCATTCAACAGTTGAGCGTCATAAAATCGGCTTAAATACGCCGCTGCCATAAAATCTTCTTCTTGCGCTTGCATTAGCCGATCTGTATCCGATCGCAAGCCATGCATCAAGGCAGTAGCACATTTGACGTGTTGATTTATGCTGCTATCTAATGCCAATAATCCTGTTTGGAGGTATTGAGTAAAAATTGTTGCCGTTGCTCTTACATAAGGACGGATATCCTCAAACTCTGATTGCAGATCGCCTTGGATACTGTGATGATCGACGAGTACCACTAAAGGAATTCCAGCTTGCTGCACTGCTGACAGTAGTTGTGAAGTGGTTCCCTGGTTGTCAATTAATACAAAACCTTGATAAGATGACAAATCTTTTGTTTTCAAGGTTTGGGTTGTCCAGCGTTGGATAGGTAAATTAGTCAGCCTTACCAAGGCAATATTTTCTTGATGGCTCAATGCACCAGCATAAATGATTTCACACTTGATATCATATTGCTGGGCAATTAACTGATAAGCCCAGGCGCAAGAAAGCGCATCAGGGTCAGGAAAATCTTGCAGAATTACCAGTTGGCGATCGTGTCGGTGTGCCAAAAGGGTTTTTTGCAGTTCTTCTGACTTTTGTTGTGCCAGAGAATTACCACGGTTACTGAGATATATCGCTCCATCACCTACCGATGGCGGTAGTGACGGACTCTTAAATGCAACTTCCACTGGCGCTTTCTCGATTTCAGGTTCCTCTGGGTTTGGCTCTGTGGTCAACGACAAACTCTCAAACTGAGTAACGGGAGAATTAAAGTACATAGGGAACTTTTTTTAAGTGTGAGGCTCCTTTAATTCAGAAATACTACGAGCAGCAATTACCTGAATTTAGCCACATTAATTACGATCTTCGCAAAAATCTCAAGACATTGCACTATACATCTAAGTATATTTCTTGTCAGTAACAGCGCTCAACAATCAACTAACTTCCACTAAAGGGCATACAGCAAGGAAGTTTAGGATATTGGGCTGTATCTGGCAGCATAATGTTTTAGGAGTTTTGTTCTCTTTCGTAAATTCAATCAGCGAGATTTTTATCTAACTTAGGGTATACTTACTATCTTATACTTTGGAATTAGTCCCTGATATTTGAAATATTCTTATGCTTAATATTCTCATTATTGTGACTATTGAGCAATTAACAATTATTTTTCATGAACAACGCGTGTTTACTATCCCCTTTGAAAATTTTGAAAATTTAGAGTAAAGTCCAATGAAAAAGGGCAAAATACAGGGGGAGTAAAGAGCAAAAGGGAAACTCTATATACATACAACAAATTTAAAAGCTTGATATTTGATGCAATCGCCTTTGTTGCAAGCCACATAGCCACCAATTTTTTAACAGTCGATAACTCAAGTTATTGGTTATCTCCCAAAGAAAGAGGTATTTCTTCTTTTTCCTTTGCTCCTCTGTTTTTTGCTCAAAGACCTATAACATATTTTTGCCATTCTGTATGCAGTCCACTCTTAAGATGTTTGCTGACCTCGAAATAGAGACTGCTATAAGGTTGGCGCGGGGGATGACGCAAAGGCATGTGAGCTTCGTGGGGATTCCGACTGCCTTTTTTGACATTACAACGGACACAAGCGGTAACAATATTCTCCCAAGTATCGCCTCCGCCGCGCGATCGCGGTATTACATGGTCTAGTGTCAATTCATCCCCTGTGTAACCACAGTATTGACAAGCATGACCATCACGGTGCAATATATTTCGGCGAGTTAGAGGGATTTCTTTATAAGGAACGCGTACATAATGACGCAACCGGATCACGGTCGGCAACGGGAAATCCGTGTACAGAAATTTGCCGTTGTGTTCCACGCGTTCTGCTTTGCCCTTGATTAAAAGAACTACAGCGCGACGCCAACTCGTTATATTGAGAGGTTCGTAAGAGGCGTTTAAGACTAAAACCTTCCCCATTATTTGCGCTCAGGGTATGAGTTTTACAATATATTAACACAAATACACCCTGCTAGGGAGATGAGAAGAAATTATACTTTCGGAAGAATTTGAAAATTAAGTTATGAGTAAAGAGTCACGAGTTAGGAGTGAAGAGTGAGGAGTTAGGAGTTGAAAAGTCAAATTTATTACTTTATCAAAATTATTACTTAGACTGACGCAATCGCGCAGCGTCTTGTAGACAAGAACAAAGTGAAAAGTTAAGCCGTAAGATTTACTTCTAACTTATAACTCATAACTTCTAACTCATAACTTTTACTTAGCGCCGTAACATCTTGTATCAATTCCAATCTGAAGGTTAAACTTCCTATTTAATCTGATCTCGCTTTTAGGAGCGTGTATAGATAGATAACTTGAAAGTTTAGCCGTGGCGGGATAGGAGTCAGTACAAATGTTAAGTCGCAAACAAATCCCTGGTGTAGTTCCTAATCAGCAATGCGATACCTACGCGTGGTTTTCGCAACGAGCTTGGGTAGAAATTGATTTAGAAGCGTTGTCATACAATGTAAAGCAACTGGTGCAGTTTTTATCGCCGCGTACCCAGTTAATGGCAGTAGTAAAAGCTGATGCCTATGGACATGGAGCAGTAACAGTTGCCCAAATTGCCATCCAATCGGGAGCTAGTTGCCTGGGAGTGGCTACAGTTCCAGAAGCTATTCAATTGCGAGAAGGCGGGATTCAAGCTCCCATTTTGATTTTAGGGGCAACTCATACACTAGAGCAGATTCATGCGATCGCCCAATGGAAACTTCAGCCCACACTCTGTAGCCCTAAACAAGCTTTAGTATTTTCTGATACCTTAGAGTCGATGAATCATGGTTCTCCAGTGCCCGTACACATTAAATTAGACACGGGAATGTCTAGGTTGGGGACTGATTGGCGGCAAGCTGGCGAATTTGTGCAACTAGTGCAGCGATTACCACATCTATCTATTGCCAGTATTTATTCTCATTTAGCGACAGCAGACGATCCCGATACCACGGCAATGGAAGAACAGCATAAACGATTTGAGGATGCGATCGCTCAAATCAAAGCAATGGGAATTGAACCGCCTTGCTTGCACTTGGCAAACTCAGCCGCCGCACTTACAAATTCAGCATTGCACTACGACATGGTGCGTGTAGGTTTAGCTGTTTACGGACTCTATCCAGCACCGCATTTACAAAATGCGATCGATCTCAAGCCTGTTTTGCAACTTAAAGCAAGAGTTACCCAAGTTAAAACAATTGCCGCAGGAACAGCTGTTAGCTATGGTCATAAATTTATTGCCCCGCGCGAACTTCGCCTTGCTGTTGTGGGAATTGGCTATGCTGACGGTGTTCCTCGCAGTCTTTCCAACAAAATGCAGGTGTTAATTCGCGGTCAGCGCGTGTCACAAATTGGGACAATTACAATGGATCAGTTAATGCTGGATGTAAGTGCCATACCCAATATCCAAGAAGGAGAAATAGTCACCTTATTAGGAGAACAGGGAAAAGAACAAATTTCAGCAGACGATTGGGCAGAACAACTAAACACTATTTCTTGGGAAATTCTCTGTGGATTCAAGCATCGTCTGCCTCGTGTTGCGGTTATGTAATTGGGCATGGGGCATGGGGCATTGGGCATTGTTATTCTTTTCCAACTTCCCCAGTCCCCATTTCCTATTCCCAAAAATAATTTCTTATGGTATGATGGTAAACTGATGCGGATGTGGCGGAATTGGCAGACGCGCTAGATTTAGGTTCTAGTTCCGAGAGGAGTGAAGGTTCAAGTCCTTTCATCCGCATTTCTAATAAATCGAATTGCCTGATCTAGGCTGGTACTTATACTTGAGTTAAAAGTTCAAGAATAGTTACCAGCCTATTTAAATATCGCTTAAATAAAAATATGTTTCGCCAGCATAGCTTCAAATACAAGAGGATATTTGAAAATTTGTTTGTGGTAAAATGCACCTGTGAACAAGACAGGGAAAGACTTTTAACTTAATAAGTCTGTTCTCCAAATGATAGTAAATGTGTCAAAGTGCATAAGTCCTAATGGATTTAATAACCTACAATTTTCGTAGGTAGGATGTGTTAGGGACATAACGTACCATTCTGAGAACTTTCAGTACCTATTCTCGGCGGTAAAACACTCTACAAAAAATAAGTTTTGCATTCTGTTTCATCTAAGTTATTAAATACAAATAACAAAAAATACATTTATTGCTTTCAATAAATAAGTGTTATTACTGTGGTCAATTTGAAGTTGCTCGATGCAAAGTGGCTTCATTATTTCTTACTTGTTTAAAAAATAAATTTCAACTAAGTGTAAATACAGAAGCTCAAAGAGATCGCCATTAATAAAATCAGTATTATTCCTGTGGTCAGATTGGGGTTACTCAATGGAAAGTGGCTTCATCTAGTCTTGACATTTTTATGTCTTATTTCTCGAAAGATGTTGATAAATCTCAGTAACACTAAGTAGATTAATCACAATTTACGAATTTACTAAGATTTGCTCATCTGAAAATAACGCTACTCTCGTTGAGTTTCACCACAAATCTAGATGTAAACTGATGTACTTTAAAATCCAAAAGTTTAATGCTTTTTACTTGATTTTGATTGTGGAATAACTTTACACGAATTTAGCTTACACGTATCGAATTTTAGCTGAAGTAAAAGCAAAATGAGCACAACTCCTATAGGTAGCTACAGGTTGTTCCAGAAACTACATCCGCTATCTCTGTTGGCACAATTAACAAGTCGGCGTGCTACGGGTTGCTTAAGCGTATTTACCGGGATAGTTTCTTGGTCAATCTATCTAGAGGACGGTAAACTTACTTATGCCTCCTATTCAGATAAACTATTTGAGCGCCTTGACAGTCACTTACGGCGCTTGAGTCAGCAAATTCCAGCTCTCAACAGCGCCACTCGCGTACAGATGCGGCTGATGTTTGAGACGAAAAATGAACATCAATCAATACCAAATGCAGATTACCAAGCTATTTGTTGGTTAGTAAATCAGGACTATATTACCTCTGTGCAAGCAGGAAGCCTGATAGACGAATTAGCAAAAGAAGTAATGGAATCATTTTTGTGTTTAAAAGAAGGTAGCTATGAATTCAGTCCAGAAAGCTCTTTGGATGAACTACCAAAGTTCTGTCACCTGGATTTAAGGTTGCTTGTTGAACACTGTCAAAAACAGTTACGAAATCGGCAAAATATTCAGTCATCAATTCCGGCTGGTGGGAATTCCCAAGTTTTTTCTACAACACAGTCTTCTCAAATTCAGCCACAGTTGCAAATAAAGATTGGGCAAAACTTGCCAATTCCAATCAATTTTGATATTTCGGAAAATAATAAAACCCCTCAGTCATCTGTTGGCAAAAAACTATATACAATTGCCTGCATTGATGATAGCCAAACTGTTTTGAATTCTATCAAACACTTTTTAGATGAAAACACATTTTCAGTTGTAACAATCAACGATCCGGTAAAAGCTTTAATGCAAATTTTACGGAGTAAGCCCGATCTGATTTTGCTAGATGTTGAAATGCCAAGTTTGGATGGCTATGAGCTATGTTCCTTATTACGTAAACATTCAGCTTTTAAAAATACACCGATCGTTATGGTGACTGGTAGAACAGGATTTATCGACAGGGCAAAAGCTAAAATGGTCAGATCGTCAGGATATTTGACTAAGCCTTTTACACAATCCGAATTGCTAAAAATGGTTTTTAAGCATCTTGGTTGATTGAAATAAGGCAAATAAAAATAACAAAATATGTTTAATTTATTTTTTTAGGAGATTTGATAGTGAGCCTGACTTTGCTTGGCACAATTTTGATTGTAGAAGATTCTCCCAGTGAATTGGAATTAATGAGCCATTATCTCAAAGAGAGTGGTTACAACGTAATTAAAGCAAGTGGTGCAAAAGAGGGTTTAGAAAAAGCTGTGTTAGAAAAACCAGATGCGATCGTTACTGATGTAGTAATGCCAGAAATGAGCGGATTTGAATTATGTCGTTCTCTGAGAAGAAATCCAATTACTGCAAAAGTGCCGATTGTAGTTTGTAGTTCCAAAAATCAAGAAATTGATCGTTTGTGGGCGATGAGACAAGGTGCAGATGCCTATATAACTAAACCTTACACCCGCGAACATCTGCTACGTACTATTAAATCAATGGTAATTTGAATCAATGACTAGTACAAACATTACTCTTTCTTCAAAACCAATCCCGAATAATTTAGCAGATAGTTATCTGAAGTTTCAGCTAAATCAACAAACTACTGCTGTTTTATCAATGAAGCATACGCAAGAAGCAATTCTTGTGCCTGTTGAATCTATTACGTCAATACCGAATATGCCATCCTGCATATTAGGATTAATGAATTGGCGGAGTCGGATAATTTGGGTAGTTGATTTACCAAGAATGCTCAATTTAGAATCCCTAGATTATCGACTGCGACAATACAATGTAATCGTTATCCAAGTGGAATCATTGGTGTTGGGATTAGTTGTACAAGAAATAAAAGGTACAACCAAGTTCATAGTTGATGATATTCATTCTCCTATCGGACAAGTGACATCCAGTTTAGTTCCTTATTTATGTGGGTGCGTTGTACAACAGGAAGAAATATTACTGGTATTAGATGCACAGGCAATTGTGCAATCTTCTATTCTCCGCAGTGATTAGATTTTACTACTAAAAACAGCTTTTTAGGGTTCTTATTCACATATTTAGGAGAACTACTTTTATGTTTAATAAAACTAACACGAATCAAGGTAATAGCGCTCAAAATCGAGCATCGCTGATTTCATCTCAAAAAGCTATTGGAACTGTAGTAAAGCTACCAACTAAGCTGACTACTGAAAGTGCTAATAATTCTGCTTGGAATCAGGGGATTGCCTCTTTTACCAGGCTGGGATTGGTTAAGAAAGCGACTATTTTAGCGATCGCAATTGGTACAATACCAGTTTTGGGCATCGGTGCGATCGCTTTTGGTTTTGCCAACAAATCCATTACTAAGCAAATTACCCAATCTCAACAAGCCGAAGCCACTGGATTGAGTGATAAAGTTAACCGCTTTATGCTGGGACGCTACGGTGATATTCAAGTAATATCAAACTTACTATTTTTGACAAATTCTCAAGCTAGTATTAGTACTCAAGAAAAGCAAGCAGTCTTAGATCGGGTTGTCGAAGCCTACAAAGCTTATGACAGTATTGCTGTTTTCGATCGGCAAGGTAACTTGATTGTCCAGTCTACAGGTGAACCCTTGGAAAATCAAAAAGACCGCACCTATTTTCAAGACGCTTTACAAAAAGATACTCCTGTCATCAGCCAACCGGAAGCAGCAAAAAATACTGGTGTTGTGAGTATTTATCTAGCCGCACCTGTGAAAGAAACCAGGACGGGCCAAACCATTGGCGTGGTACAAGCACGTATGCCCGTAAAATCTTTAGAGGAAGTTACCAAAAACTACGCAGCCAACGGACAACAATATTATTTGCTTGATGCTTCGGGAACAGTTTTCTTGAGTCCCCAAAAGGAATTATTGGGGAAAGAGGCCAAGGCAGAGTATTCTAATTTACCTAAACTGCTAGCAGCCAAAAAGGTAAATAGTTTTATAGAAGTTCCGAAAACTCAGAAAAAACAAGAACTAGTCAGCTATGTACCAGCTAGTACCATAGATGGCTTACCCGATCTAAATTGGCAGGTACTTTTAGCTACAGATACCGCAACTGTATTTGAGTCGCAAAGACAATTATTGTGGACTATAGCCATCGGTACAGCAGTGACAGCATTGATTGTAGGTGCGATCGCATCTCGGTTAGCTAAACTGACTACACTACCAATTCTCAATGCAACTGCGGCATTAGCAAAGTTAGGTCAAGGTAAATTTAATACCCGTCTGGAAATTGAAAGAGAAGACGAATTAGGGGTATTGAGTGCAAATATCAACCTGATGGCCGAACAATTGCAGGTCTTAGTTAAAGAACAGCAGCAGGAACTAGACGTTGAAGGGACAAAATTACTAGCAGATATTACCCTACGGATTCGGAAAGTTCTTAAAACTGAAGATATTTATCACGCAGCAGTCAAAGAAGTTCAGCGAATCCTTAAAACAGACCGGGTAATCATTTATAGTCTGAATTTAAGTACTTTGACTGGCGTTGTCGTTGCGGAATCGGGAACTGATAATTGGCCCAAAATGCTGGGAGTGCAAATTGACGACCCTTATTTTAAGGAACATTATCTAGAAAGCGATCGCAATGAACAAGTGCAAGCAGTTGCCGATATTCATCAAGACCAAAGCCTGAAAAATGCCGATAGTTACATCCAACTGTTGGAAAAATTTGCTGTCAAAAGTCATTTAATTGTACCGATTCTTGCCCAAGAAAAACTTTTAGGCTTATTAATTGCTCATCATTGCGAAACTCCTCATGTTTGGCAACAGCCGGAAATTGACTTGTTTCAACAGATAGCAACTCAAGTCGGCTATGCCTTAGAACAAGCCAAATTATTAGAAGAGATAGAAAAAGTCAGAAATGTAACTGTAACTGGGTCAGACGAAACACTGCAACAACAACTTTTACAACTACTCAACGACGTAGAAGGTGCAGCCAGAGGCGATTTGACAGTACGTGCAGATGTAACCGCTGGGGAGATTGGTACTGTTGCCGACTTCTTCAACTCCATTGTGGAAAGCCTCCGAGATATTGTTACCCAAGTTAAACAAGCTGCCATCCATGTAAATAGTGCCATTGGCTCTAACGAAGGAGCCATCCGCCACCTAGCAGAAGAAG
This sequence comes from Nostoc sp. ChiSLP03a, assembly GCF_034531215.2. Taxonomy (NCBI): domain Bacteria; kingdom Bacillati; phylum Cyanobacteriota; class Cyanophyceae; order Nostocales; family Nostocaceae; genus Nostoc; species Nostoc sp. ChiSLP03a. The sequence goes on along the minus strand of NZ_JAVRBQ020000068.1, from coordinate 21,295 downwards.
CGCTAACCCAAGCTGCCGAAATCAACCGCACCCTTGATGCTGTTGACCACATGACCCAATCCATGAAAGCCGTAGCCGAAAGTGCCGAAAAAACTGCCTTCATTGCTAACCATGCTGCTCACACCGCTACCAAGAGTGGACACGCAATGGATTTGACAGTACAAAACATCCTCTCTTTGCGGGAAACTGTGGGTGAAACTGCTAAGAAAGTGAAACGTTTGGGAGAGTCTTCGCAACAAATTTCTCGCGTGGTTTCCTTGATTAACCAAATTGCGATTCAAACCAACTTGCTTGCCATTAACGCCGGTATTGAAGCAGCGCGTGCGGGTGAAGAAGGTCAAGGTTTTGCCGTAGTGGCTGAAGAAGTCGGCGAACTAGCAGTTAGGAGTGCCGCCGCAACCCAAGAAATTGAACAAATTGTTGAAAATATCCAACGAGAAACCAGTGAAGTAGTGCAAGCAATGGAAATAGGCACTACCCAAGTCGTAGAAGGTACTCGAATTGTGGAGGAAGCTAAACAAAGTCTGAGTGAAATTTTGGATGTATCTTCTCAAATTGACTCTTTAGTGCAGTCGATTTCTACCGCGACTGCATCTCAGGTTGAAACATCCCAAAGTGTTAGCCAATTGATGAAAGATATCGCTGCTATATCACAACGTAGCAGCGATTCTTCTCGCCAAGTTTCTGAATCTCTGCAACAAACTGTGGATATTTCCCAACAGTTGCAAGAGACTGTCGAGGCTTTCAAAGTTAGTTAATGTTTGTCATTTGTCATTTGTCCTTTGTCCTTTGTCATTTTACCAATGACTAATGACTAATGACTTTTGTTATTTGTCCGTTGTCATTTGTCCTTTGTCCTTTTACTAAGACTAATGACCAATGACTAATGACCAATGACCAATGACCAATGACCAATAACTAATGACCAATGACCAATGACTAAGGAACAAAAACCATGCTACAAGACAAAGAATTAGAAATCCAGATGCAGTTTCTGGAAGAAGCAACAGATTATTTAAATACCTTAGAAGGGGTATTGCTGGAAATCGATACTAGTAACCGTATCGATTTGGATAAAATCAATGCTGCACTCCGGGCCACTCATTCTATTAAAGGTGGTGCGGGGATGATGGGATTTAAATCGCTAAGTGATTTATCTCACCGTCTGGAAGATTCCTTTAAAGTTTTAAAAACTAAAAAAAATTCTTTAGAAATCGATACTCAGTTGCAAAGTTTATTGCTATCTGGAGTTGACTGGCTGCGTCAAATTGTAGAATTGCTTGCAGAAGGGAATGTTGTCGAAGATCAGTGGTTAGCAACTTTTTGTTATCCCATCTTCGATGAGTTGCACGATCGCTTGGGCGACCCCACCCCAGAAGATGCCTCAACTATGCTATCCCCAGAGGACGGGCAAGACGTTATTCCTTTGCTATTTGCCACAGAAGTAGAAGAGTGTTTGCAACGTCTAGAATCTATATTGGCAGATAGCGAACAAGCCGGATTGCATGAAAATATTGCGATCCTAGCAGCTGAATTAGGCGGTTTGGGAGAAATGCTTCAGTTGCAAGCTTTTAGCAAGCTTTGTGAGTCGGTAACGCAGCATTTGGAAACTGTTAGTAGAGAACGCATTCCCGAAATTGCCCAGTTAGCATTGCAAGCATGGCGGCGATCGCAAGCTTTGGTGCTGACAAATCAGCTAGATAACTTACCTACAGCCATTGACTTGGTTAGTTCGCAATCCCTACCGCTATTACCAGCAGAAGTGATACCACAACTTCTCCCTACAGATGTCCTCGACACAGAAGTAGCGTCAACAGCGGTTTGGCAAGCAGAGATAACTCCAGAAACTTGGGTGAAAGATGAAGCAATCGCAGCCAATTTTACATTTGTAGATGCAGAATTTGCTGAGGATGGAAATGCTGTCAATGTCACCGAGCATAATACAATCTTTGCTAAAGAAGAGAATCCTCCAGATGGTAAAGTTAGCGAAGCTAAAGGAGAGCCAATTACCGTTGGTAAAGAACGAGAAATTCATGAAAATAGCGTCCGAGTTCCTAGCAAACAGTTAGAGCAAATTAATGATTTATTTGGCGAACTGATTGTTCAGCGAAATGGCTTAAATTCACAACTAGAAAGATTACGCAAACTCGTTCGCAACCTCAACCAGCGAGTCCAAATTCTCGACCGCGAAAACCAAGAATTACGTATAGTCTCCGATAAGATTTCCACTCAAGCTACCATATTTAATGGAACGCATCTACAAGCTGAAAATGCCCACCAAGTACAAAATACAAACACAGAATTTGATGCTTTAGAAATGGATCGCTATAACGAATTAAACCTGCGATCGCAGGAAGTTATGGAAACCATTGTTCAGGTACAGGAAGTCACAACAGATGTGCAACTCAGTGTAGATGATACAGACCATATTGCTCGTAAACTAAACAAAACATCAAAACAGTTACAAACCAAGCTAAATCACATCCGAATGCGGCCGCTGTCCGATTTAATCGAACGTTTTCCGAGAGCTTTACGCGATTTAAATGTCGAGTATGGCAAAAATGTTCAGTTAAAAATCGAAGGTGGCAACACTTTAATTGAACGCAGCATTTTAGAAGCTTTAAATGAACCTTTAATGCACCTATTAAGGAACGCTTTCGATCATGGTATCGAAGACTCTGCCACGCGTCGCCTTTTAGGTAAACCAGAACAAGGATTAATTGAAATTACAGCTACTCATCGCAGTAATCGCACCATCATCACCATCCGTGATGATGGTTGGGGCATTTCTCTAGAGAAAATTCGCACCCGCGCCCTAACTATGGGATTAGATGCTTCTTTACTCGCTAATGCTAGTGATGAAGAACTATTATCACTAATTTTTGAACCAGGTTTTACTACCTCCGAGCAAGTCACAGCATTATCTGGCCGCGGTGTCGGTATGGATGTGGTTCGCAATAACCTCAAACTAATTCGAGGAGATGTGAAAGTTGATACCGAACCAGGAGTTGGTACTACCTTCACTTTATCAGTACCGTTTACACTTTCCGTTGCACGAGTTTTGCTGGTAGAAATCAACAAAATTCTATTAGCATTTCCCACAGATGTGATTTCAGAAATATCTTTACTCCAAGACGAGCGAGTTTTTGAAATGGCTGGTAGCGAAGTTTTAAATTGGCAAGGAACCATGCTGCCATTGATTCGCTTAACTCGTTATTTAGAGTTTAATTGCCTACGCTACGATAGCGCAGAGTTGGAAATTCCGGCAGCCATTAGTACTAACAGTGTGTTAATAGTCAAAGGTAATAATCAGCCAGTCGCAATCCAAATAGATCGTTGTTGGGGCGAACAAGAAGTTGCGATTCGCCAAGTTGAAGGAAATATACCTTTACCTGAAGGCTTTAGCAACTGTACAATTCTCGGTGATGGTCGAGTAGTACCACTAGTTAATGTGAATGAGTTGCTGTATTGGATTGCTACAAATCAGCGGACTCCCAGAGGTACTCAATTACCATCAGCAAGATTAAAAACACCATTCCTGATATTTGATGAAGAGAAAATATCAGCAGCATCTATTAAGCAGAAAGGTACAATTTTAATCGTAGATGATTCGATTAATGTACGCCGCTTTTTAGCTCTGACTCTTGAAAAAGGAGGGTATCAAGTAGAGCAAGCTAAAGATGGTCAAGATGCTTTAGAAAAACTCCATAGTGGATTAAAAGTGGAGGCAGTAATTTGCGATATTGAAATGCCTCGCCTTGATGGTTATGGCTTTTTAGGTAAGGTAAATTCAGATGTGGATACAAAAAATATTCCAGTGGCGATGTTGACTTCTCGTAGCAGCAATAAACATCGGCAACTAGCTATGCAATTGGGAGCTCGGGCTTACTTTTCTAAACCTTATAACGAGCAAGAGTTATTGCAAACACTGGAGGAAATAATTCATTCGGTTGCAGAACAGGCAGCTTCTAATTAAAAATTGTTAATTCATAATTAGGTTTTAGATATTTTTTTAGGTGCGTTATGCCAAAGGCTAATGCACTATTTGTTTTAACTTTTGGTGCCTTGGTGACTATAAGTCACGGCTACACAAACAAAACCCGCCTGTGCGGGTTAAAAAGTGAGTTATGTCAGTAATAATCGCGCAGCTTTTGCGTAATACTATTTGTGTGAGTTGAAAGAATTTCTATATCAATTCAATTTGTAGTGAATTTATGGTAACTGTAACACTGACGGCTGTTGCTACTGCGATCGCAACTACACTTTGGACTAAAGCACAAGAGAAAATCGGCGAAAACATTGGTGATGCTACATGGACGCTAGGTGGTAAGTTAATCGGATTACTCCGCCAAAAGAATCAATCGCCATTACTCACCAGTGCTGTAGAGGGAAATGAACCGCAGCGATTAGATTATGGTCAAGCAGTGCTGGAACTCAAAGCAGCAGCAGACGCAGACCCAGAAATTGCTCAAGCTGTTGTGGGAGTGGAAGCAGCAGTCAACAATGACCAATCTGAGAGTGCTAAGGAAATTAAAAAATTAGTAGAACAAATCAACTCGCACCCGTCAGTTGTCAACAATGCAAAGTTAGCAGATGAGATTAAGAATGTTTTCCAAGGCAATCAATTTAACGCCCCAGTTACATTTGGCTGACCGCAGTCGTCCCCAGGGGAGGATGGGACAAAGTTAACTCCCGATGACTGGCGTAAAATCTGCTGTGAAATACTTGCAGAACGGCGAAAGCTGACTACAAATCCTCTGACATTAACTGAGGGAGTCGCCCTGCAAGTTGATGATGTTTACGTGCCACTGGGATTAGTTGAGCGCAAAAAACCATCTAAGCGTCAAGGTGATATTTCTCTAGAGCAGGGGTCAGAACTGTACAAGGAGACAGAAATCACCAGAACATTTGAGCATGATGTTTTTTTTGAAGAAGTTCTTAAACAGAAGAATACGCCTAAAAGTCAAGGTAAGCGAATTGCAATTATTGGCGAACCAGGCGCGGGAAAGACAACACTTTTACAGCAGATTGCTGATTGGATATCTCGTGAGATTCACCAGTCCATTGTTATTTGGGTATCTTTAGCTGATTTGCGAGGGAAGGAACTAAAAACTTATTTATTCGAGAGTTGGCTAACTCAGGTAGCTGAGAAAACAGGTAAAGCTGAAGCCACTGAGCAACTGAAGAATGATTTTGTTGTTCTGTTTAATCAAAATAATGTGTGGCTGCTGCTAGATGGATTAGATGAAATGTCCGCATCTTCAGGTAATCCTCTAACAGAAATTGCATGGCAATTCCGTGAAGCAAGATTAATGTCTCAAGCGCGAATTGTGCTGACCTGTCGGGTTAATCTGTGGGATGGCAGCATTAATGCACTTGATGATTTTGACACTTATCGCACTTTAGATTTTTCTTATCCAGAACAGGTAGAGAAATTTATTCACAAATGGTTCGCTGCTATTCCCAAAACTGGAAAGCAGTTATGCACTGGTTTGAAAGAATCAGGTAAAGAAAGGATTCAGGATTTAGTCAAAAATCCTCTGCGATTAACGCTGCTGTGCTTGAATTGGCAATCAGGAGACGGTAAATTACCTGATACTCAAGCGGGACTTTATCAGCAATTTGTTGATGACTTCTACAAGTGGAAAAAAGAGGAATTTGCTACAAACTTTTACCAGCGTCAGCAACTTAATGTCAAATTGGGAGAATTAGCTAAAGCAGCAATAGATAAAGAAGCAACCCGTTTTCGTTTGCGGCAATATTTTATTAATCATTTCTTGGGAGATGCTGAGGATGAAAATTCGCTGCTGAAATTGTCACTGAAATTAGGCTGGTTGAACTGTGTTGGGATAGATCCGAATAGAAAACCTGTTTACGCTTTCTTTCATGCTTCATTTCAAGAGTACTTTGCTGCTAAAGCAATTGATGAGTGGCATTTCTTTCTCAACCATGTTACCGAAAATCCTAGTCAAGGAACTTATCGCATATTTGAACCGCAATGGAAGCAAACAATATTACTTTGGTTAGGGCGAGAAGAAGAAAACCTCAAACAGCAGAAGCAACAGTTTATTGATGCTTTAGTTAATTTTCAAGATGGATGTCAAAAATGTTATGAATATCGCGCCTATTTTTTAGCTACCGCAGGAATTGCAGAGTTTAGAAATTATTCTAGAGCAGATGAAATAATAGTGGAAATTATCAAGTGGACAATTAATAGTCCAAGTTTAATTATAAAGGAAGCTGTGTTAGCAGCATTGCAACAAACAGACCGTACAAAAGAGATCGCCGCTTTGGTGCAACTACTGCAATCAACTTCTGTGGATGACTACACCCGTAACCAGGCAGCACAAAGGTTAGAGGAAATCGGCACAGGCAATGAAATTGTAATCGCCGCTTTGGTGCAACTGCTGCAATCCAAAAATGTGGATGACTACACCCGTAAGCAGGCAGCAGAAAGCTTAGGGGAAATCGGCACAGGTAATGAAATTGTGATCGCCGCTTTGGTGCAACTGCTGCAATCCAAAAATGTGGATGACTACACCCGTAGGGAGGCGGCAGAAAGCTTAGGGAAAATCGGCACAGGCAATCAAACAGCGATCGCCGCCTTAATACAATTGCTGCAATCCAAAAATGTGAATGATAACCTCTGTTGGTGGGTAACAAAAAGCTTAGTGAAAATCGACACTGGCAATAAATTTGCGATCGCTGCCTTGGTACAACTGCTGCAATCAAATGATGTGGATGACTACATCCGTTTAGACGTAGCAAAAAGGTTAGTGAAAATCGACACAGGCAATGAATTTGCGATCGCTGCCTTGGTACAACTGCTGCAATCAAATGATGTGGATGACTACATCCGTTTGGACGTAGCAGAAAGCTTAGGGAAAATCGGCACTGGCAATGAATTTGCGATCGCTGCTTTGGTGCAACTGCTACAATTAACTACTGTGTCTGACACCACCCGTTGGCTGGCAGTAGACAGTTTAGAGAAAATCGACCCAGGCAATGAAATTGCGATCGCTGTTTTGGTGCAACTGCTGCAATCAAATCATGTGGATAACTACACCCATAGGGAGGCGGTAGATAGTTTAGAGAAAATCGACCTAGGTAATGAAATTGCGATCGCCGCCTTGGTGCAACTGCTACAATCAACTACCTTGTCTGACTACACCCGTAGGGAGGCGGCAGATAGCTTATGGAAAATCGACCCGGGTAATGAAATTGCGATCGCCGCCTTGGTGCAACTGCTGCAATCAAATCATGTGGATGAAGACATACGCTGGCACGCAGCAGATAGCTTAGGGCAAATAGACCCAGGTAATGAAATTGCGATCGCCGCCTTGGTGCAACTGCTGCAATCCAATCATGTGAATGACTACATGCGTAGGCTGACAGCACCTAGGTTAGGGAAAATCGACACAGGCAATCAAACAGCGATCGCCGCCTTGGTGCAACTGCTGCAATCAACTACTGTGTCTGACTCCATCCGTAGGGGGGCAGCATCAAGTTTAAGCAAAATTCTACAGGATAATAAACATCACTTTGAGGTAGTCAAAGCTTTAAGCGGTTATTGGCAATTAAATAATGATTACTACGATTTAGCCTGGAAATGCTCCCAGAATATGCCTTACCCCGATTTCTATCAAGCTTGGCATCAGCATCAATATAGTTCAGTTAAGGAAATTTATCTGTTAAGGGAGGTAGGGGGAGTAGAGGAGGCAGGGGAAGCAGGGGAGAAAATAAAAGGTTTAACTGAACCGTATTCGCATCAGCATAATTTTGCTACTCGTGCAATGCGAGCCTTAAAGAGAATCCTCTTCACAAGAATAATTTAACTACTTTTGCAGCAGTGACGTTACAAATCTAGTTGTGGTGGTAACGAACTTCGTTATATTTGTGGTAAAGGCTTAAATCAAAGCTGTCAGCTATTTACGAATTGGTAAAATACGCACCCTAGATTGAGCTTGGTCAATAGTAACCAATGCACCTGACTCCAGTAAGGATTCAAACTGATTCAGGGCTGAAATGACTAGATTTTCGATACTGTTTGGCAAAATATCCTGAGCGCGAACTTGAATTACACTGGGGGTATCAGCACCTGTTGCAGCTAACAAAGTACCAAAGTCTAAATCGTGAGTAAAGACGATATAACTGTTAGTTCTTGCCCACTCCATAATGATTGCATCTTTCTCACGCGGGTTGCCAATGGTAGACCAGTGGACAGACGAAATATTGTACCTCTGAAAAACTGCAACCCAATCAGGGGAAAGGTTCATATCAATCAGAATTTTCATGCACTTTTGAGAGGAACTTCAATTTCTTCAACTCGCCATGCAGCATAGGCAAGTGCCTCATAAATATCAGCTTCTTCGAGGTAGGGATATGCTTTAAGAATATCGTTATTGCTGTGTCCAGATGCCATTAACCCAACAATAGTACCAACAGTAATACGCATTCCTCGAATGCAGGGTTTACCACCCATCACTTCTGGATTGCGGGTAATTCTGGTGAGATTTTGCATGGTTGTTACCTCGTTATGTGAGGTTATCAGATTGAAGAATTATAAATATAGCAGGAGGCAGGGGGCAGGAGGCAGCTATGCTGGAGGTAAAAACATTACTCTTCCTGACAATCGTGAATGTCATTATGTCCTAACCTATATAACTACGGCTATAACTGCGTCCATTTTTCTATTATCCGATCTTTGGCGTTAAGCATTAGAGGTTGTTTTAAATTAGATGTATGTTGCGTGAAGCGCAGTCCAACCCAACATGGATCTTGGTGTTGGGTGTCGCGATGCTCTACCCTACATACATTTCAGTATCATGTTGTTACTCGTGCGATGCAAAGCTTAAAGAAAATCCTCTTCAGAAGAATTTGAGCAATTTTGCAGCAGCAACGTTACAAATGAAGTTCCTGTGGTAACAACAGCTTGTCCATTTGTTACTAACACAACCTGTTTGGTTACGAATGCAAATCCCTTAGTAACGAAAACTTATGCGTTCGTTACTAACACAACCTGTTTAGTTACGAATGCTTATCCATTTGTAGCAAACGCTTATGCGATCGTTACCAACACAACCTGTTTGGTTACGAATGCTTATCTATTTATGGCAAAACTTATGCGATCGTTATAACAGCTTAAGTAAAACTTATCAATATAAGTCCTAACCATACCTGACAGCTATTTTTAGGTAAGCAGCAATATCAAGGAGAATAGGCTCATTCCCTAAAATCCAAGGATAGAAAATGCTAAGATTCCAATCAAATATGGCATTTGCACAGCTATGACACCCACGCTGCACAAATCAATCTCCTTAGCAGAGTTCCTCAAACTGCCAGAAACCAAGCCTCCTAGTGAATTTATAGACAGTCATCGTATCTACCAGAAACCAATGCCACAAGGCAAACATTCCCGGCTACAACTAAAACTTTGTAATGCAATTAACCAAATTGCTGAAGAACAAGAAATTGCCTTGGCTTTTCCAGAATTACGCTGTACGTTTGGCGGACGTTCGATTGTCCCAGACGTGAGTGTATTTGCTTGGGAACGGATTCCCTTTGATGTTAATGGAGAAATTGAAAATACCTTTGGAATTTATCCTGATTGGACAATTGAAATTCTTTCACCAGAACAGAATACAACCAAGGTAATTATAAATATTCTTCACTGTCTAAAACATGGCACTCGATTAGGGTGGTTGATCGATCCAGATGAACGCTTAGTATTAGTATTTTTGCCAGGACAGCAACCTATAGAGATGACTGGAGACGAAATATTGCCTGTACCTGAATTATTACAACTTAATTTAACAGTTACGCAGGTTTTTGCATGGCTAAAACCAACAACAATTAATTAATGAAGATGATTAGTATTCAGTTAAAAAATCTAAGGCTAATATTTCAGAGTTTTTGAATTTTGAAAAGTTAATCCGAGGAGTTTTAGGTGACAAAAAACAATAAAAAAAAGGCTATTGCTCAAGCTATTTCTACAGCCGTTGCTCTGGGTTTAGTGATAATGCAAGTGGAATCAGCACAAGCTGCTACCTTGGTGGTTAATAATCTCAATGATAGTGGCGTTGGCTCGTTGCGAGATCCGATCGACATTGCAAATAGTAATGACGTGGTAGAGTTCCTATTGGGTAATAATCCCAGTACAATTACCCTGACAAGTGGGGCACTTACGATGCCTGCGGCTGGCTACGCCTACGCTAAAAATCTTACTATTAATGGCCCAAGTGCTAACTTACTTACCATCAGTAGCAATAATCACTTTCCCGTGTTTGACATTAACGCCGCGAATGTTACACTTTCTGGGCTTGCGATCGCTGCTGGTAATATTAATTTAAGATCAGCAGGCAACATAACTATCAACTCTGGTACTTTGATATTGAACTCTGGTGCTATTATATCGAAACCAGTACCCGAACCAAGTGCGATCGCTGGTAGTATACTTGCTGGTAGTCTGCCTTGGCTGGCGAAGACAAAGCAAGCAGCATTTCGCAAGGCAAAGGTATAATTACATATTAGAATAAATTCGCAAATAGTTTAAATACGAAGCCCGCTCAGACTTCTCTCTGCGCGGGCTAATTATTTTATGGGCAATTAGCCGGACGTAATATTAATGTCCCTGCAACTAAAATACTTCCAGGAACCTTTATTAAGCCTCAACCTTTACGCCCTTCCAAAAGGCGACATAACCTTCAATATTCTTAGCTTTCTCCTTAGCGCTGGGATAATACCAAGCAGCATCTTTGTTGACTTGTCCATCAACTTCGATACTGTAGTAACTGGCAACACCTTTCCAAGGACAAGTAGTGTGGGTGTTACTTTCAGTAAAATACTGCTTGTTAATGGCGTCAACAGGGAAATAATGGTTGCCCTCCACAACTACGGTATTATCACTCTCGGCTAAAGTAGCTCCATTCCAAATTGCTTTCGGCATAAATGACTTTGTAAATAAACTATACATATAACATTTTGACACTATCAGCTTATTTGTAGTGAATTTATGGAATCCATGACGCTGCCAAAATAGTTCAGATGTCACGAAGAGGCAATGAGTTACAGGATTTTCCTCTAGATATTAGTTGCAATCACTTTTATTTATCAATTTGAAAATTAAAAGCATTTGCTTACATCATGACGATTTTCTAACATATTGGTATGGAAAGTTTATTAGTCAAAAAAAGTTAGATTTCGGTTGATAGCCTCAAGCAAAAAATCTTTAAATATGTAAGTAAGCGATGCCTGCGGTGAGCGACGCTAAGGCACCTTTTGGCAATGCTTGTCAGCTAAAGATTTTATTTAACGTGAGTTCGACAAGTCCTTTTTTGAGCTTTTCCCCAACCCTTTTTGGACACGGAGAGCAAAGCCAAAACCATAATTTCTCCTTGCTCTCCCTTTCCCCGTGGGAGAGGGAGGTTGTCCAGGAGAGGTTCATCGAACTCACGTTTATTTAGCATATCTTTGCATGTTTGAAGTTTTGATTAAACCTACTCCAAATGTTTAATTTATCCAATGTGGATGAATTGTACCAACCCGTTTTAGTAATTAAAAAAAATCAACCGATTAAATGAACCGATCCTAAAAGTTTGAGATTAATAAACAGTTGACTCTATTACTAGAGAATACCGATTTCTATTGCATTTTGTTCTAATTGAGGATAACTCTATGAAATTTACCAATTCGCTAAAATCTGCACATATTATTGCTTGGATTAACTCTATGACTAAAATCACTTGCCTTCATAAAGCCAAGAATCATAATAGTCTATCAATAAAAACAGCCGTCAACTCTGAAATTTCCCCTAGCTATTCTACTAATGTCAATTATCTCAAACCTTTTGATACTGCTTTTATTGCCTATTACATGATGGGTTTTGGTAATAATTTTGAATGAGCTAATACCAATTTTTTATGAAGCTGCATAGAATTCGATCCCCCCTAGCCCCCCTTAAAAAGGGGGGAACCGGAAAAACATCTATCAAAGTCCCCCTTTTTAAGGGGGATTTAGGGGGATCAAGATATGTGCAACTTCACATTAAATTGGTATAAGTTACTTCTGTGCTTTTGAGGTGTAGCTTATATCATTTTATCCAGTACAGTTTTATTTAGAAAATACTTCATTTTTAACCTGGAGTAATTCTCTTAAAAAAGTTTTTTATCAAGCTTTCAGAGAATTATTTATCTTAAATATATGAGTAGTAAATAGTAAATGAATAAAACCGATTGGTTAATTACCTAAGCTTGAAATTGCTAAAAAAGAAAATTTTCTTACTTGAAAACATTAAATAATTTCTAATAAGGATAAAATCATGAAATTCACAACTTTGCTCAATTCTGCATTTATCATTACTTCTATGGCTTTTATGCCAGGAATTGCTGGCGCTCAAACAGTTAATACTAACAATGGTGGTGGACAAATAAATACAGATGTCAACTCTAATACTTTAGCTAACAATCCTACAGATACTAAATATCTGCAACCTTTTAATCTTGCCTTTCTCGCTTATCAAGGTTATTTAAAAAAGCAGGGTATTCCTAGTTATGGTACTTTGTTATTCAAATACCAAACCGGATACTTGACTGGGAAAGATGTGGTTCAGGCTGCTATTAGGGCTAATAAGTTACCAGCGGAAGTTTTGAACGATCGAGGTTATGTCAACGCAGTTGAGTTACAGATGAAATCATTTGGCGATACTAATGATTCACTCTAATCATTTGAAAGCTTAAAAACTTGAGTGCATATTTTCAGATGCCCCTCTATTGCTTCATTCCAAGTTGGGTGAAAGTTCCTTTTTCCATCCATTACCCCACCCATGACCAATGTTTCAAATACCATCGGTTGAGAAAGCGAGTTGCAACTGCCAGGGTTTAAGTCTATTCCCACGAATCTAGTTGAAATTATAGAGTCTTTAAGTTCATTGACCATAACTATGGTGCTGGCTGACATTATCCACAAAGACCACTCCATGAAGGACTCAACAGGAATTGGGGTTTGTCCTTCTAATTTGTAATAGTACTGATTAGACATAATCTCCATTTTGTCACTTCAAAAAATCCCAGCTTTCAGCCAAAGGAATCACCCAGACAAAGACCTCGTTATATTCGTCAGTTCGGGGATGCTTTTTAAAAGCCCTGCCACCACTAATTAATACTTCTGGGTAGTCTGACAGTTCTGGGAGTTTAATTGTTTTGCGCTCACCATCACTACGAATTAAAACAACTTCCATTCCGTTTTTGTCACTTCAAACTTTTAACTAATTCTCTAAATAACAGCCGCGCTCCTTTGGCTGCAATCCGATTCCTGACAAGTTTCACCGGACGACCCGCCAATTTTTCAGCGTCTAACTGTTCACCCAAGATTTTACCAATATCATTTTTCAGACGCGATCGCTTCGGTTCAATGCGAGTGAACACCCACTGCCACAAAGACTTACGACACAAATCAGATCCGCCCACTACTTTAGATTTACGGCTATCGCCTGATGCTTCCATTGAGGGAGCAGCGCCGAGGGCTTTTTGAAATCTCCTCAATGAAAGGTGGCGTTTGGTGGGCTTTTTCGAGTTTCGCCCCTGGCGTATCCTCACCTCTGGTTTACCGTCTAGTAAGAATCCCTCAATGGGGTATATCTGGGAAATAATCACCGACGAGAGGCGATCGCCAAACCCAAACATTTTAAAAACTGTGCGGTAATGGTCAAAGCGAGAGTCGGCAAGCAATTCTCGTAACTCTCCCTCGATGACGTGTTCCTCACTTTGCAGATTGCAAATCCTCAAAGCGTGTTGGCGAACGGTGTCAGTGATGCCCAAGCCTACTGTTTGGGAGTAAAGGCAGTCATAACGCTTACTTTTGCGAATTCCAGCAAGCCAACCCCAGAGCAAAGGCGCTTCACCAGATTCACCCCGCCGGGACTTTACTAGTGCAACTTCTGGAAACTGCCACGCTAAATCTTGACGCACCCGATTCATGATCGGGGATTGAACGCGGTTGAGGTGAGCAAGTCTCAGCACGAGTTCGCGGATTTTGACAATGGCGCGATCGCGGATTTGCACAAATCGCCGCGGGTCTTTTTGGTAGTCAAAGTAGTAACAGGCAAGGGCGAGAGCATCAGCATCATCATCTTTATCTGGTAGTGCTAGGTGGTTGGCTCGATAATTCCTCAGTTCTTTGTGACCAACCAAGCGCACTTCTACCCCGCTTCGTGCCAAGTGAGTACCCCAAAGCTTGCTATAGTTATTGCCAGTCGGTTCTAGTAGTGCGATGTCCGCGTTGAGGGCGAGTAAATCTTGAATTCCCTTTGCATCAGCGCTCAACTTAAAAAACGGACATTCGTAATAAAATTGACGTGGATCTTCGGGCTTTTCCGTAAGCAGACAAGCCGAAACTGAGGACTTGCTAACATCAAGCCCCAAAATTCTAATCATTCAGTTATCCTCTGGGTGGTTTCGTCTTGTCCCTGATGCCATGCCTGCGAATCACCCGAAGGCCACAACAGCCTAGTTCACTCTCAAGGCAAAACCAGAAACGGTAACTTCTGGTGACATAGGGAGGGAACAGCACACTCACAGCAGCCGAGCTTATGAATCATTGAAAGCCATAAGCTTGTTTCACAATAAAAGCCCTAAGCTGCTGTATGTCTGTGCTGTACGTCTGGGTTGGACTCCAGTCCGCGACGTGAGATTAACTCACGTTTCGGCTACCGAATCAAGTAGCCCGCGCCGTAGCGCGATCGCAACAATTGCGATTCATCAGGCGGTTCTAGAATTATCTAAAGTTAGTAGTTTAGTTGCGAAACTTTCATCATTCATAAATTTCATCATCATCAAATTCATCATCATTAAAATTGTCATATCCAACTAATGAATATGAGTTTTCTGGGTCAATTTCGTTAAGAATGTCAACTGTTGCTCGACCCATGAGAACGTCAAAAACTGAGTAGCCACCATTAGCTATCACACGGTCAATTTTCATCATCTTAAAAGCTTCCTCTAGTTCCGGTGTCCTAAGTCTGGGGTCAATATCCTCAATGGTGTTTATTGGCGTTGGTTCTTCGTTGCCGTCGATCCAGCGCTCATACTGACTGTTGCAGAATTCAACAAAAGCTTGAGCGCCAGCAGGTGTTTCTGGATTTGGCGCAGTTTCTAAAAAATCGCCCAGTTCCTTACTTCGGGCAAACCCTTCCTCCCAACACTTCATAGATTCGATCCACTTGGCATTAATAGCAAAGCCGCCTTTAGAAACTGCCTCGGTTGCAACTTCAAGCGGATCGGCGTTGTGGTGAATTGCAATAATTTGGGCTAAGGCTTGTGACTGGAAACTACTCAAGCGTTCAATATCAGTTATCCACAAGGCAATCACATCACCGTCATCTGTGGTCACGCGCTCTAAGGCGAATGGATCGCGCATGGGTATCATCCCATCTGGGAACAGGTCTAGGATTGGTTCGTAGGGATTACCGGGCTTGAGCTTCACCCAAGTGTCATGTTTGGTCATTAGTCCATGATTATGTGCTATTTTTTACTTGTTTGAATTGATTTTTTTTAGCTGCGATCGCACCCCTCCCGGTACTGCGATCGCAAAAATTTTCAGCTATCCTTGGTTAACAACTCCCTGTGGTTGGGGTACGTCGTAAACTACCTCAAACACTCCTCCCCCTTGGCGGAAAATGCTTATGTAAGCATCGGCTTCGGTGCGAGTCCGAAGTCTAGCAACACATTTATTTTTACCGTTGGCTAGACGTTGGAAAATTGCCCACGGTGTTAATTGGTCGCGGTAATTCATAATTCAAAATTCCTAATTTTCAAAAAAAAGACCAGCGCAAACTCTCCAGCCTGCGCTGGCGCAACCTTATATTTTCAGAGTGTTGTTGTTAGTGGGTTTATTGCTGCATAGGCGACTCCTGTTTCTCAACGACAAAGTTTTGACCCCAGCGGATTTGGACGATAATCGCTTCCATGATTCCTGTTTGGTCCGCGATGGTCAGCTGTTCGATCATCTGCTTGGCAATGGTGAATATTTCCTCTCGACAATCACCTTCTAGTTGACAGCCGACGTGTGACGCCAGGGCGGTGAGGATAACCAACTTTTCTCGCTTGCTGATTTTCTCGAATGCTGCGCCATACTTATCCTGCAATGTCGCAAGCAATGTATCGTCACCTGGGGTGGAATTGGTGTAATATCCGAGCGGCTTACTCATTGGTACAATTTCCTTGATGCAAATAAATAGTAGACTTGGCGATCGCTATCCAAAATCAGGGATGGTAGGCGATCGCCTTTTCAATTAGCCTTCCTCCTCGTCGTCGTCATCCTCCATATCCGTGGTAATTACGATATTCACCTTGAATCCAGTGGTGTTTAATGCTTTGTCTAGTTTGGTTACTTGGTGGATATCTCTAATGAAAAATTCCTGACGGTCAATATCTTTGATGGCTATCTCTGCCTCTGGCTGGAAGCCTTGCAGTTTTTCAATCAGATATTTGACCTTCATTTCATCTCCTCCTCTGCTTTACTGCCGACGAGGATATTCAAGCCTTTGGCTTCGGACTTGAAATCAACGATCTCAAATTCTTGATCGTCGGCAACAGTTTTTATAGTTACCACCATTGCACCGGGGTAGTCTTCCAGGACATCAATTAATTCTTGAACTGTAGTTGTCATCTGGTTTTTTTAGTTGTAAGTGTGCAGACATCAAAATATCACCGCTGAGTGAACAGCGTTATGTAACTGTTATGTGATTGGGATTAGTCCTCCATTACCTCTGAGTCGAACTCAACCTCTATGTAACGGCGGACATCTGTGCTGTTGCGATTTGCATAATTTTCACTTTCACTTACGAGTGACAGTGCAGTAATGCTTTGCTCAACTTTGTGCAGGAATTTACTAAAGGCTTCTACGTCTCTGGGGCCTCCTGTTATACGAATTTTGATTCTGCCCATTATGTTTACCGATTGACTGTTGACTTGAGGGTGTTTCCGCGCCGGGGCACAAGGCAGTGGCGTGGGTGCTTGCTCCTGAATGGGCCCTCACAGGCTCAATGGCAAGGGTGAGGGGGGAGCTAAAAAAATAGTTTTATATGTGAAAAACTAATGTTGTGTTAATCATACAGAAAACGTCTTGTCAAGTTTTCTATATGAGAAATTGATTTTCTATATGTAAAATGGGGGTTGACGTGAGTAACTTAATCGGAGATGGCAAGACCAAAGAAACTAGCGGAGGACGCGAAGAACGTCAGCCTGTTTATCAGCGAGAGCGACTGGCTGAAATTCAACAGCAAGGCCAAGGAGATGGGTATGAGCAGGGCGGACTTGATAGCAGCTATAGCTCAGGAAAAAATTTATTTAGTAGAATCGAATCCCTTATCGCAGGAGGAGATTTCGATCCTGGAAAAGTGTTAGAAGCCGTTCGCATGATCAGGGATGCACATTTATCTTATGTACGCGCACACAAGCAACGGCTGAAAACAAGACTTAATGAGGCTGAAGATAACGAAACTGATTTTATCAAATCCTGTGACCTAGTAGAACAAAAAATCCAGGGTTTTATAGACAAAACAGAAACAGTATCAAAAACCGAAGATTAAACCGTCCTGCCACTGTGGTATGGGCGGTTTTGTTTTGTGAAGAGGGTGCGAAGTTACAAATGCGGGATCTCCCGATGTCTCAATCAGGTTATTTCCCGCATCGTGGAATTGAACATCTACTTTCAATTCCTGTGTACATTCTAATCAGCCTTCTGCTCAACCTTTGCATTATCTATTACTGCATAGTCGCCTTAATAGCAGTGTTTCAACAGGTTCGCCGCCAGTGGCAAATCCTTGTATCTAAATTCACTAGCCAACCCCAACCACGCAGCAGAGTATCCAATTCATACCGCAACGACCCCAGAAACAGATACCTACAAGCCGATCTACTAACCTTGCTCAAAGGTGACGTGGCATCCGCCAAAAGACTTTTGGCACAGCAGCGGCGAAAAAACCCAGGTCAGTCAGATAACTGGTATTTAGAGAAAGTTATTTATGACCTAGAGAGAGATCGGCGATAACCAACTGCGATCGCGGTGTGGGGTTGGGGGAGGGGTGCGATCGTGCAGCGCTAACTAATAACTAATGACCAATGACCAATGACTAAATCAAAAATTACATCAAAAGTAGTTCGAGCCAGAAGCCTTGCAATATATGAGCTAGAGAAATTCATTGGATACATCGGCACTATCGACCCAGAACTGAGTCCCGATAAAACGATAGTGCTAACAGCATCATTACTGGCAGGAATGCCAACACTATTTGAAGAAAATCCCGCGATGCTGAATTACGTAAAAGAGATGGCAGCTAGTATCAAGACCTCTCCACTGAAATAAAAAAAAACAAAAAGCCACCGGAAGATTTAGCGATCGGGGTGGCTCTCTGAAAAACAAACTAATAGTATTATGCCAGAAAATTCACTTAAAAATTCACTTCCGTGGACGGAAGCACACGAAGCATTCTGCTATCAACACCATATTCCACCCGCCGCAAAAATACTTTGGCAGTGGCTCATAAGGCAAGGACAAATTGCAAGTGAAATAGAGCCAGATTTATCAGAATTTAATACCTGGGTAGCAAAAAGCAGAGGGAAACCATACGCTCATAATTACCTCAAAAAGATATTTGAAATACTGGTATCATGCCGTGTTGTACAAGTAATCAAACAATATTCTTGGAAGATAACCAAGTTACTTGTAAGACCCCTCTCATGGTTAAATCCACCCAAAAAGCCGCGAGAAAAAAAGTTATATAACCATAACTCTAGTTACAATTCACCCCCCTCAAATGATACTAATGCTGAACCAGGGGTAAACAGCAGCAGCAATAATATTACTCCTACAACCGCGGAATTTATAGAGTTAGAAAGACAACACGAGATACTGACAGCTTGTGCTGAGTATGAAATATACTTTGATCCAAATAAACGAACAACTAGACAACTCTTTGAGTTTGCAATTGAGGAAGTCAGATTAGCTCTAAAGCACTTTGTGAAACGTGGTGGAAATCAAGCAATTAACAATCCTCAAGGGTGGTTAATCAACTGTTTGCATAACTCTTATTGGGAAGACGAAACGCTTAATTTATATCAATTTTTGATTGCTTTAAAATCTTGGTTCCCTAGCAAGCTCCCAAGGGATTACTAGGGAATAACTGCATAAAAAAACTGCTTCCTCCTGGAAGCAGCGACCATAATAACCAGTTTGATTATGAACCAACCTACACTTTTTGATTTAGAAGCTTTTACTAAGTCCCCAGTCCCCATTCCCACTTCCGATCCTTACTGGGATGAAGAAACTGCGCCCCAACATCCCCAACCAGAAACCAGATGGAATCCCGCTCACTTTGGTGAGGTTGACCGCAAAGTTGAGCATGACGGACAAGTTTCTATTTTTTGGGATGACAGCGAGGAGCCACCAGACCCAGACGACTATTTAACCCTGGATGATTACGAGCAAGCCTGGGCTGAATGGGAATTACGTGTTGGGGCGCAAGTTACATCTGACACAACCGTAGAATCATGTGTTGGGGCGCAAGTATCACAAGTTACCCAAAAAGTTGCGCCCCAACACGATACCCACTGGGTAGAGAAGTACTGGGTAGAGCGCTCAAATAATAAATATTGGTATTTTCGGTACTGTTGGATGCAGGGACGGAAGAAAAACCGCCGTTACCTGGGTAGCGTCGATAGTGCGATCGCAAAACAGAAAAAGGCAGATGTGGAAATTGCGATTAGCGATGGGCAGTCACCCCAGGAGATTGAAAAGTTGATTCGTCAGCAGCGTGGGAAAGCGCGATCGCACTCCTGAAACGTCGTAATTCATCCCAGCGCCGACTAGTAGTCGAGCCAGTACGACTGTACTGATTAGGATGAAATTCTGCAATTCTTTCTTCTACAAAAGAGTCAATAGCCCGTAAAATCAGCTGTTGATCCATGACGTGACCAGAGTCAACGGCATAAGCGTATTCTAAAATTTGTTCTGCAAGTGCAATCGGTACGCGGATCGATTGAGTTTTACCGTGATTCCAAGCTGGTTGCCAGCTGGTGCGATTCTTCCCCGGCTTTAGCATTACCATTACCTTGAAAGGCCTGTTTCAAGGCAGGATACAGCGTTTTTGGTGCAATTGCTAGTCCCCAGTCCCCAATACCCAATGCCCAATAAAAAGCGATCGCGCTAAATAAGATGAACGCGCGATCGCAAGAAAAGGTTAGGTGTTCTAACCGAGTCCAGCCTATCCTCCATGTCTTGCTTTGTCACAGATTGGGGTAAACGCGGTCTACTTCATCCCATGCTTGGTTAGTGAGATTTTCCAATGCCATAGCCAAATATACAGGGTGGTCGTATTCCCCTTTCTGCAAGCGGTCGAAAAATATCTCAATTTGCAGGAATAGCAGGTTGGGGTTCATAGAGTTGCGATCGCGCTTTTGACTTCATCAAGTTCGACATCGATATAAGGGTCAAGCCCTTTGTTATCACGGTGTCCAGTGATTTTGCGAATCACATCCTTATCAACAGAATTTTTCCGCAATCGGTTTACCAAGCTCCGGCGGGTACTGTGAGTTGAGATTCCCTTGGTAGTCATTCCTGCCTTTTGGGTGGCCCGCTGGAGAATGTCGTAAGCGTTCCGCCAGGTAATTGGTTTTGTGCCGCAGCGTGAAGGGAAAAGCCACCCAGAGTTATCAGGCTCAAATGTTTGAAGAGATTCTTTCAAACTTTCGTGAACTGGAATCTCCACAGTTTCAGCTGTGCCATCTGGGCGATGTTTTCTGACCATTGCCGGAAAAATCAGTACGTCTTTGGGTAAGCCATTGCGATCGTAAACATCTTCAGTTTTCAGTTGAACCAATGCCCCCCAGCGCTCACCTGTATACCAGGCTAAATCCATTAGTAATTTATACTTATCGGTTTTGACTTGTCTTTTGATTTTGACAAACTCACTATCTGAGATGACCGCGGCTTTTCCCTTTCTGTTATTCTTTGGCATAGATATAAAAAAGAAACTTATAGTATTCCGCTTTTACCTGGTTCAGAGGTAAAAGTGGAATTTCCTAAATATTCACTATTAGTAAATATTCGCTCAATCCTATTCCCAGCAAAGGATACGCGTCGTCAGTAAATATTCCACTTCTACATAAAAGTGGAACATTTACTGTTTTTTGATAAAAGCATAAAACAGATTTATTCACTCACAAAAAAATCTGTTTTATGGCAGAACCAAGCTTGACTTCAGTATTCGGTGCGAATGCTTCTCAAACCTCCACCGACCTTG